>NZ_ML974129.1:0-225527 GCF_004765815.2 Halorussus salinus
AGTACTGGAGTGCGCGAGCCTCTGGAAACCCCGCTTCGCCGCCTCCCACTCATACCCACACACATCACCCCCGACCAGCACCACGCTGGCTCCGGGGGTTTCCTCATTTCGAACCAACCGAAAATCCTCGATACGTCCCTACTACACACAACCAGTGATCCCCGCAACCCTCGTCGAGGAGCCCCGTCCACCAGTAAAAGTGAACCGTTACCGGAGCGACGACGGAAGCGCGTTCCGGTACCGGTCGGCGAGCGTCGCGCCGAGTCGTCGTTCGACCGTCGTGAACCCGAGGAGGCCGAGCGACGCGCCGTACGCGATCAACCCGAGCGCGGTTCCGACGACGAGCGCCACCGCGCCCGAGAGTGCGAACCGGGCACCGAGTGCAACGGCCGCCAGCGGGACGCCAGCGACCAGCGGCTTCGCGTGGAGGCGCGTGAACGGTTGTAGTCCTTCGAGGTAGTACAGCACCGCCACTTCGAGTCCGTTGTTGACCGTGAGCATCAGAAGATAGCTCGCGACGAGTCCCGGAAGTCCGAACGTCGTCGTCAGCGGAATCGCCGTGACCGTCAGGAACGCGGTGATGACGAGGTTGACGACGAGGAGCGCCCGCTGGTGGTCGGTCATCGTCAGCAAAATTCCGACGCTCCCCGCGGCGCAGGCGGCGTACTGCGCGAGGACGAACCCCGGCAACAGCGGTGCGTACTCGACGAACGTCGGGCCGAACAGTCGCATCACCGACTCGCGGTAGACCACCACCGGAATCGCCAGTCCCGTCACGCCGACCAGCACCAACCGACTCGTCACGTGATAGAGTCGCGCGAGCGCGTTCCGGTGGCCCTCTTCGTGGAGCGCGGCCGCGACCGGCGGGATGAACTGGTTGATACCCATCAACGGCAACCGAACCAGCGTCCCGACGAGGACGCCGACTGCGAATACGCCGCCCGCGACGCTCGACAGGAACACCGCGATGAGTGGATAAAACCCGAGGCGTTGGGTGGTCGTCGCGATGCCGCCGACGAACAGCGGGAGCGTGAACGAGAGGTATTTTCGGCGGAGACGCCGCGCGTCTCCGCCTCGGAGCCGTGGCCGGAAGCCGCGCTCGCGGACGAGCCACGCCGCCGCGCCGATGCCGGTCAGCCCCATGACAGCCAGCACGCCCGCGGCGGCGAGCGCGAGGTCGTGGAAGACGAACGCGGCGACCGCGCCGACGGTGAGCTGTGCCGTCGGGAAACAGACCCGTAGCGTGAGGTTGAGCGGGCCGACGGCTTCGATGCCGCGCAGAACCTCGGTGACGGTGAACAGCCAGACGCCCGCCGGGAGTCCGACGGCGAAGATGCGCAGGAACAGTTCGAACTGCGCGCCCTCGTCGGCGGTTCGGGTTACGAAGGGCGCGGCGACGAACAGCACGATACCGAACGCGGCGGCCGCGCCGACGAGGAGTAGTCCCGCGAACGTCGCTAGCGAGTCGCGTTCGGCGTCCGAATCGGCGTTCGGCAGGAATCGGCTCAGTCCGCGCCGGAAGCCGAGCGCGACTCGGAGCAAGTACCGCTGGAGTCGCCGGGCGAGCGCGAACGCGCCGTAGGCACCCGCCGAGAAGCCGTTCGTCAGGACCGCGGTGAACGCCAGCGTCAGGCCGCGCTGAACGAGGATAGCCGGTACCGAGACGGTCGCGCCGTGGGCGACTCGCTCCAGCGCGTCTTCGAGGCGGGCCTCCACGGGGTCGCCTTCGAGCGTCTCGCCGGTCGGTGAGAAGTCGCTCGCGGCCGACCCGTCGCGTTCGGCGGCCGCCTCGCTTTGGGTCGAGTCCGGGGTCACGGTCGGACTTGCGCCAAGCCCGGAATAAGTCCGCCGGTCCTACCGCTCGGCCTCCCGAATCGCGCGCCAGACGCGCTCGTCGGTCAGCGGCATGTCTACGTGGCGGACGCCGAGCGGTTCGAGCGCGTCCGCGACCGCGTTCGCGAGCGCGGGCGGCGCGCCGATGGTCCCGGCCTCGCCGACGCCCTTCACGCCGAGGTCGTTGCGCGGCGAGGGCGAGACGGTCGCGCGGGTCTCCATCTCGGGAATCTGTTCGGCCCGCGGGACGGCGTAGGTCTGCATCGAGTCGGTCAGAAGCTCCCCGTCGTCGTCGTAGGCGGTCTGCTCGTAACGGGCCTGTCCGATGCCTTGAGCGACCCCGCCGTGAATCTGGCCCTCCACGATAGTCGGGTTGACGCGCTCGCCGCAGTCGTCGGCCGCGACGTAGCGCAGTATCTCGATGTCGCCGGTCTCGGGGTCCACCGCGACGACCGCGACGTGGGTTCCGTGGGGGTAGGTCGTGCCCTCCGGCTCGTAGAACGTCGTCGCCTCCAGCCCCGGCGAGAGGTCGTCGGGGAGGCCCGGCCCGTAGGCCGCCGCCGCGACCTCCGCAAACGAGACCGTCTCGTCGGAACCGCAGACCCGGAAGGTCCCCTCGTCGAGCGCGACGGCGTCCGGGTCGGCGTCGAGGAGATACCCCGCGACTTGCCGGGCCTGCTCGCGGACCTCGCGGGCGCTCTCGGCGACCGCGTTCCCGCCCGCGATGGTGCTTCTGCTGGCGAACGTCCCCGTGCCCTTCGGAATCCGGTCGGTGTCGCCCTCGCCGACCGCGACGGTCTCGTAGGGGACGCCGAGTTCGTCGGCGACGATTTGGGCGTAAGTCGTCTCGTGGCCCTGCCCGTGAGAGTGGGTTCCGGCGTACGCGCGGACGTTTCCGTCGGGTTCGACGCGGACGACGCCGCTCTCGAAGGAGAACCCGCTCGACTCCACGAGACAGGCCACCCCGACGCCGACGTAGCGGCCGTCGTCGTCGCGCTCCGTGGCCGTGCGGTCAGCGTAGTCCACCGCGTCGAGCGCCGCGTCCATCGTCGCCTCGTAGTCGCCGCTGTCGTAGGACGCGCCGACCGCGGTCTCGTGGGGCAGGTCCTCGGGTGCGAGTTGGTTCCGCCTTCGGAACTCCACGGGGTCCGCACCGAGTTCGCGGGCCGCGGCGTCCACCAGTCGCTCGGTGACGTAGATGGCTTCGGGGCGTCCGGCCCCCCGATAGGAGTGGACCGGCGCGGTGTTGGTGAACGCGACGCTGGTTTCGCAGTGAATCGCGGGCACGTCGTACTGGCTGGCCAGTAGGGTGCCGTAGTTCGCGGGCATCGCCGGACCGGCACCGAGGCCGTAACCGCCCGCGTTCGCGCGGGTCTCGACCCGGAGGCCCCGAATCGTCCCGTCGTCGTCCACCGCCACCTCGCCGCGGGTTCGGTGGTCCCGACCGTGGTTGCCCGCGAGGTAGTTGCCCCGCCGGGTCGCGGTCCACTTGACCGGGCGACCGAGTTCCATCGCGGCCCACCCCGCCAGCGAGTCGCCGGGGTAGGGCGTGTTCTTGTGGCCGAATCCGCCGCCGACTCGGGGCGCGACGACCCGGATGTCGCTCTCGGTCAACCCGAGCGAGTGGGCGAACTTCCGGCGCTCGCCGTGGGGTGCCTGCGCGGTCATCTCGACGGTCAGTCGCTCGTCGCCCGCCGACCAGCGCGCGAGCGCGGCCCGCGGTTCCATCGCGGTCGGCATCAGCCGGTTGTTCTCAACGTCGAGGGACACCACCCGGTCGGCGTCCTCGAACGCCGCCTTGGTCTCCTCGGCGTCGCCCAGTTCGCTCGTCAGCGCGAGGTTGTTCGGGACCTCCTCGAACAGGTCGGGAGCCGACTGTTCCGTCGCTTCCGCGGGGTCCACGACCGCCTCGCGCTCGTCGTAGGTCACGTCTACGGCGCGGGCCGCGTCGGCCGCCGCGTAGCGGTCCTCGGCGACCACCGCGGCGACCGGTTGACCCTGATACCGCACCCGGTCGCGCGCAAGAAGCGGATGCTCCGGCGGGTCGCAGTCGAGCGGTCCCGTCGCCAGCGGGAGCGTGCCGGGCGCGTCGGAGGCCGCCACGTCCGCCCACGTGAACGCCGCGACCACGTCCTCGCGCGCGGCCGCCTCGGACGTATCTACGTCCACCACGTCGCCGTGCGCGCACTCGCTCCGAACCAGCGCGAGGTGGGCCATCCCCGGCGCGCGCAGGTCGTCGGTGAACTCCGCCTCGCCCCGGAGGAGCGCGGCGTCTTCCCGTCGCGAAACGCCCTCGCCGACCAGCGACTCGTCGGTCTCGTCCCCGTCGTCGGCCGACCCGGCGGCGTCGCCCCGAGGAGCCGACTTGCTCATCGGTCCACCTCCTCGCGCTCGGTCGGTCGCTCGCCCGGCTTACTCCCGGTCGCGTTCGCCACCGCGGCCGTCAGCGCGCGCTCGGCGTAGACTCCGAGCAGGTGAAGCCGGAACTCGCCGGAGGCCGCCACGTCCGAGCGGGCCTCCTCGGGGTCGAGTTCCGCACCCGCGCGCTCGGCGGCGTCGGCCAGCGTCTCGGCGTTCGGGTCGCGGCCGACGAGGGCCTCCTCGACGGCGGGCAGTCGCATCGGTGCGTCGGCGACGCCGGTGGCCCCGAGGAGGGCCTCGGTCACGGTCCCGTCCGCGAGCGCCAGCGAGGCCGCGACCCCGACCAGCGCGTACCCCGTGGCCGGGTGGGTCTTCTTGGCGTACGCGCCGCCCGCGGCGACCGGTCGGTCCTCGTCGCGTCGGTCTCCGGCCGGGTCGCTCGCGTCGGACACCCGAATCTCGGTCAGGAGTTCCCGGTCGCCGAGGTCGGTCCCGCCGTCCGCGCGGAAGAACGCCTCGGCCGCCATCTCGCGCTCGCCGTCCCGCCCTTCGAGGACGAGCGTCGCGTCGGCCGCGAGCGCCGCCGCCGGGAGGTCCGCCGCCGGGTCCGCCTCGGCGAGGTTCCCGCCGACGGTCCCGCGGTTGCGGACCTGCACGTCGCCGACTTCCGCCGCGGCCTCGGCCAGTTCGGGGGCGATTTCCCGGACCCTCGCGGCGTCGGCGAGCGTCGCGTGGGTCGTGAGCGCGCCGATTGCGGTCGAATCGTTCTCGCCTCCTCGTTCTCGCTCGCCCTCTCGTCTCCCGACGCCGCGCAGGCGGTCTATCTCGGTGATGTCGATGGCGACGCCGAAATCCGCCGCCCCGGTCTTCGCGTCGGGGAGGAGACCGTGGCCGCCCGCGAGGAGAACCGGCTCGTCGTCGCGGTGGCGCTCCAACAGGTCCAGCGCCTCCGCGACCGACGACGCCCGGTAGTAGTCGAACTCGGGCGGAATCACGAGTCGTCACCTCCGGCCGGAGTTTCCGCGGGGTCGCCCGAGTCGCCGAACGCGGAGTCGGCGTTCTCCTCGGCTTCGTCCGCGACCCGCTCGATGGCGTCCACGACGTTCTGATAGCCGGTACACCGACAGACGTTGCCCTTGAGCGCGGCCCGAATCTCGTCGCGGTCGGGGTCCGGGTTCGTGTCGAGGAGGTCCACCGCGGTCGTCGCGATGCCGGGCGTGCAGTAGCCACACTGGAGTCCGTGGGCCTCGTGGAGCGCGGTCTGGACCGGGTGGAGGTCGTCACCGCCGAGTCCCGCAGCGGTGGTCACGTCGCTCCCGTCGGCTTGGACCGCGAGGACGGTGCAGGACTTCACGGCGTCGCCGTCGAGACCGACGGTACAGGCCCCGCACTTGCCCGAGTCGCAACCGACGTTGGGCGCGGTGTAGTCGAGTCGGTCCCGGAGCGCGTGGACGAGCAGAGTTCGGGACTCGACGGTCAACTCCTCGGTCGTGCCATCGACGGTCAGGGTGATGTCGTGCGTCGTCATGGTTCGTGGTGGTGGTGAGTCGTCATGGCTGAGGTAGTGGCGTGTCCACTGGTCGATACGTTCTCGTGTGCCACCGACGTACTAATATCCTCGCTGAATCTCGCTCCTGTAAGCGAATCTATCACTATTCGAGGTGTCTGTCACGCGAGAAATAATTTCCATATCTGTCTGGCAAATTTTACATATTAACCTCTGGTTAGATTACCGCTCGGGTCGAGGTATGCTATGTCACGTCATGAACTGCGACAGACGCACGCTGATGAAATCGGCCGGTAGCGCAGTTGTCGGAGCAACTGTTCTCGGTAGCGTCGGCACCGCCGCGGCCTCGGGGTCGTACACCAACGAGTACTACAGCGGCTTCGACTACTGGAAGTACGTCCCGGACGGCGTCGGGGCGGGCGACCCCCTCGTGGTGATGCTCCACGGCTGTTCGCAGACCGCCGACCAGTTCCGCGAGGAGACCCGGATGAACGCGGTCGCCGACCGCGAGGGGTTCGCGGTTATCTACCCCGACCAGTACAACGCTCGGAACGGCGCGCTCTGCTGGAACTGGTACTACGACGCCAACACCACGCGGGGCAACGGCGAGGGCGCAGTCATCGCTGGGATGACGCAGGAAACCATCGACGCCGAAGGACTCGACTCCGAGCGCGTCTACGTCGCCGGTCTCTCGGCGGGCGCGGCGATGGTTCCGAACCTGCTGGCGGAGTACGCCGACATCTATGCCGCGGGCGGCATCCACTCGGGGCTGGAGTACGACGCGGCCGAGACCGCCACCGGCGGCACGATGGCGATGTCCTACGGGGGTCCCGACCCGCAGAGTCAGGGCACGCAGGCTTACGAGACGATGGAGTCCTACGGCATCACCAGCGAGATTCCCACCATCGTCTTCCACGGCACCGACGACGGGACCGTGGACCCGATTAACGGCCATCAGGCCGCCGAACAGGCGACCCAGACCAACGACCTCGCGGCCGACGACGCGGACGACGGCGGCATCGACGACGACCCCGACGCGGTGAAGGACGGCTACGCGGACGCCTACGGTTACACCGCCTACGAGTACCACGACGCGAGCGGCGACTCAGTGGTCGAGAAGTGGCTGGTCGAGGGGATGGACCACGCGTGGTCCGGCGGGGTCTCGGGCGGGGAGTTCACCGCGCCGGGCGGCCCGGACGCGAGCGAAATCATGTGGAACTTCTTCGACGGCCGAACCCGGAGTGAGTAAAATGAATCTACAACGACGCACCCTACTGAAGTCGCTGGGAAGCACGGTCGGCGCGGCCGCCTTCGCGGGCGTCTCGGCGGGCGCGGCCGGGAACTACACCTCTGAGAGCTATAACGGCCGGACCTACAAGAAGTACGTCCCGACCGGGGCCGACGGTTCGAGCGACGTGCCGCTGGTCGTGATGCTCCACGGCTGTACGCAGAGTCCCGACTCGTTCAAGGACGAGACCCGGATGAATCAGGTCGCCGAGCAGGAGACGTTCGTCGTCATCTACCCCGACCAGACCACCAGCGCGAACTTCAACGAGTGCTGGCAGTGGTTCAACGACGCCAACACCACTCGCGGGAGCGGCGAGTTGGCGCTCGTCAAGGGAATGGTAGACCAAGTGAAATCCGACCACGCCATCGACGACGAGCGAGTCTACGCCGCCGGGTTCTCGGCTGGCGGGGCGTTCGTCCCGAACCTCGCCGTGGAGTACGCCGACGTGTTCGCCGCGGCCGGGGTCCACTCGGGCCTGATGTACGACGTGGCCGAGAGCCAGACCGGCGGAACGACCGAGATGAGTAGCTGTAGCGGCGCGCCGACGCCCGCCGGGAAGGGCCAACAGGCCTACGACCGGATGGAGGAGTTCGGCATCACCCGACCCGTGCCGACCGTCGTCTTCCACGGCACCGACGACTACACCGTCTACCCCTGTAACGGCGACGAGGAGGCCGAGCGCGCGACCGTGACCAACGACCTCGCGCTCGACGGCGCGGACGACGACAATCTGGACTACACCGCCGACGACACGGTGAACGGTTCGGGGTCCAGCCTGAGCTACACGAAGTACGAGTACGCCGACGACGCCGGAACCGTCTGGGTCGAGCAGTACGAGGTCGAGGGCATGGGCCACGCGTGGTCCGGCGGAGCCTCCGGTGGCTCGTACACCGCGCCGGGCGGTCCCGACGCCAGCCAGCGCATCTGGAACTTCTTCTCGCGGTTCACGCTCGACGGCGCTGACGGCGGGTCCGGTGGCGGTGACGACGGGGGCGACGACGGCGGAAGCAACGCCGTGCCGACCGCCGACGCGACCGCGAGTCCGACCGACCCCGCGGTGGGCGCGACGGTCTCGTTCGACGGGTCGAACTCGTCGGACTCGGACGGCTCCATCGCGTCCTACGAGTGGGAGTTCGGCGACGGCGCGACCGCGACCGGGGCGACCGCCAGCCACAGCTACGACTCGTCGGGCGACTACACCGCGACGCTGACCGTGACCGACGACGCGGGCGCGACCGACACCGCCTCCGTGACGATTTCGGTCGGCGGCGGGAGCTTCGAGGGCTACTGCGACACCGACGACAACTACGCTCACGTGCAGGCTGGCCGGGCGTACTCCTCGGGCGGCTACGCCTACGCCGAGGGTTCCGACGAGAAGATGGGCCTGAACAACACGTTCTACACCACGACGCTGAAGGAGACCTCGGAGGGGTACTTCGAAATCGTGGACGGCTGTTAGCTCCCGAACTCCGGATTTGGATTTGGATTTTCGAGGGTCGCTCGCCCCGGCCTCAAGCCGTTTCCGTCGCCGACCGTAACACCGACCAGTGGAAGTTAGCGACTCCGAAACCGAGACGGTCGGGCGACGAGCGGCGACGTACGCGGCGAGTGCGACGTTGATTTCCGGCGCGCTCGCCGCACCCGCGGTCGTCGCGCCCGCCTACTCCCGAGCGGTGGGCACGCTCCTCGTCGTACTTGCCGTCGGAGTCGCACTCCGGGCCGCGGTCGGTACGGCGCTGGCGTTCCGACCCGCGGACGCGCTCGGTCCGACCGAGGAGACCGACCCGAGTTCGCCCGACGAGTGGCCGACCGTCAGCGTCGTCGTCACGGCCTACGACGAGGCCGACACCCTGTCGGCGACCGTCGAGGCGTGTCGTCGCCTCGACTACCCCGCGGACAGACTCGACGTACTGCTCTGCTACGAACGAGCATCGACCGACGGGACCGCCCGCATCGCCGAGCGAGTCGCGGCCGACAATTCTCGATTCCGGGCAATCGAGCGCGACGCGCCGCCCGGCGGGAAGGCCCCGGCCGCGAACGTCGGACTGCGCCACGCGACCGGCGACGTAATCGCGTTCGTGGACGCGGGCCAGCGACCCGAATCCGGGGCGCTCCGGCGGGCCGTCGCGTGGTTCCGAGGAGACGACGACGCGTGGTGTGTGAAAGGACGCTGTTGGGGGACCAACGCCGGGGACTCGCCGGTCGCGCGCCACGCCGCCGTCGAGCGCCACCTCGCCGAGCGCGGGGAGTTCGTCGCCCGCGAACTCGCCGACGGATTCACGCTGTTCACCGGCGGACTGGCCTTCTTCCGCCGGGAGGCGTTCGCGGCGTTGGGAGCGTTCGACGAGACGGTCCTGCTGGAGGACGTGGAGTTCGCCTCGCGGATTCACGCCCGCGGCAAGCGCGTCCGCGTGGACCCCGGCGTCGTCTCGGCCGAGACCAACCCCGCGACGGTCGGGTCGTGGTGGAGTCGCCGCAAGCGGTGGGCCAGAGGAGGCATGCAGGTCGCCCGCCGGTATCTCGGGTCGTTCGCCCGGAACGCCGACCTCCCGGCGCGCCTCCGCGCGGACGCCGTGGCGACGTTCGGCGGCCTGCTCGCGCTCCCGGTCGCGCTCCTCGCGCTTCCGGCGGTGCTGGTCGGTCTCGCCGACGGCGGCCCGGCGAGCTACGTTCCCGCCGAGCGGGCGGTCCTGCTCGCCGCCGGGGCCGCGGCGCTCCTGTCCCCGGTCGGCGTCTTCGTCCGGGACGCCCTCGACGGTCGGCCCCACTCGTTCGGCGAGTACGCCGCCGTGCCGACGCTCCCGGTCTACTTCGCCGTCGAGGCCGCGGTCGTCGTGGCCGCGTTTCTGGACGAGTTCGTCCTCCGGCGGCCGTCTGTGTACGTCCCCTCCGACAGGCCGGGCGCGGAGACCGACCAGCACGCGGAAGCCAACCAGTCGAGTGCGGAGGCCGACCGTTCCGCCGAGGGCGACGACTGACCCTCCTCGGGAAGCAGACGGCCGGGTCTCCTCGCCGGAAGGAAACCGTTTTTCGCCCGCGCTCCGAACTCCTCGCCATGAACGTGCAAGAGTTGGCGGACCTCGGTCCCGACGACCGCCGGGCGCTGTTCGACCGCGACGCTGGCATCGAGGGCGTCCGCGAGGACGTGCGGGAAATCGTCTCGCGCGTCCGCGAGGAGGGCGACGTGGCGGTCCGGGAGTTCTGCGAGGAGTTCGACGACGTGTCGGTCGGCAACCTCGAAATCACCGACGAGGCCGAGCGCGCCTACGACCAACTGGACGACGAGATGCGCGAGACCATCGAGACCGCCGCGGCGAACGTCCGGGAGTTCCACGAGGCCCAACTCCCCGAGGACTGGCGGCGCGAGTTCTCGTCGGGTCGGGAGTTGGGGCGGCGGTTCCGACCGCTCGAACGCGTCGGCGTCTACGTCCCCGGCGGGGCCGCGGCCTACCCCTCCAGCGCGCTGATGGGTGTCATCCCCGCGAAGGTCGCGGGCGTCGAGCAGGTCGCGGTGGCGACCCCGCCCGCCGACGAGATGAACCCCGTGACGCTCGCGGCCATCCACGCCGCGGGCGCGGACGCGGTGTTCAACGTCGGGGGCGCGCAGGCGGTCGGCGCGCTGGCCTACGGTACCGAGCAGATAGATAGGGTCCAGAAAATCGTCGGCCCCGGAAACAAGTGGGTCACGGCGGCCAAGGCCGAAGTGCAGGGCGACGTGGCCATCGACTTCCTCGCCGGGCCGAGCGAGGTGCTGGTCGTCGCCGACGAGACCGCCGACCCGCGACTGGTCGCGGCCGACCTCGTGGCGCAGGCCGAACACGACCCCGAGGCCTCCGTGGTTGCCGTGACCGACGACCGGCAAACTGCCGAAGAAATCGCCGAGGAGGTCGCGGCCCAACTCCCCGAGCGCGAGCGCGAGGAGGTCGCCCGTCGAGCCCTCGACAGCGACGTGAGCGGGGTCTTCCTCGCGCGCTCGCCGAGCGAGGCCATCCTGTTCGCCGAGGAGTACGCCGCCGAACACCTCTCGATTCAGGCCGACGACGACGAGGAGATACTCGACCGCATCGAGAGCGCCGGGTCGGTGTTCCTCGGACCCTTCACCCCGGTCGCGGCGGGCGACTACGCCAGCGGCACGAACCACGTTCTGCCGACCAACGGACTGGCAAAGATTACCGGCGGCCTCTCGGTCGATACCTTCCTTCGAGAGACCACCGTCCAGCGGTTGGACGAGGACGCGCTCGGCGACCTCTCGGAGACGATTACGACGCTCGCGGAGGCGGAAGGATTGGAGGCCCACGCCGAGAGCGTCCGCAAGCGATTCGAGGACTGAGACCGCTCAGTTCTCTCGGTCGTCTTCCGGCCGCTTCACCTGTTTCTCCTCGGCGTCGCCGTCTCCACCGCTCTCGCTGGCGTCACTCCCACCGGTCGGCGCGCCGTCGCCGCTCTCGGCGTTCCCTCCGTCCGACTCGTCGCGCTCCCGAACCGCGACCGTCGAGACCCGAGCGCCGTCCACCTCCTCCACGTCGAGATAGTAGCCGTCGGTCTCGACGCGGTCGCCGACCTCCGGCGCGCGCCCGAGTCTGTCCAGTACCAGTCCGCCGATGGTGTCGAAGTCCGCGACCTCGAAATCGGCGTGCAGGCGGTCGTTGACATCCGAGACGGCGACGCCGCCGTCCACGGAGAAGCTTCCGTCGCTCCGGCGGTCGATGGAGGGCTCGCGGTGGTCCACGTCGAACTCGTCCCGGAGGTCGCCGACGACGACCTCCACGAGGTCCTCGACGGTCACGATGCCCTCGAACGACCCCCACTCGTCGATGACCGCGGCCATCTGTCCCTGCTGGTCCTGAAACTCCGAGAGGAGGTCGTTGATGCGACCGGTCTCGGGGACGACCGGCAGGTCGCGCGCGAGGTCCGCGGCCGTGACCGCGGCGGTCCCGTCGGCGGACTCGCCCGCCTCCAGCACGTCTTTCACGTCCACGTACCCCACGACCTGATTGCCGTCGTCGGCCTCCACGACGGGGTAGCGCGTGTGTCCCTCCTCGATTATCAGCGTTCGGAGGTCCGACAGCGGGAGGTCGGCGGGCGCGCTCACCACGTCGGGGCGCGGAACCATGACCTCCCGGACGGTGATGTCGTCGAGGTCGAACACGCGCTCTATCATCTCGACCTCCGACTTGTCGATGTGACCTTGCTTGCCCGAGCGCGTCAGCACCATCAGGAGTTCCTCCTCTTCGAGGCTCTCCTCGCTCTCGGTCACGGGCGGCACGCCGATGAGTCGCGTGAAGGCGTTGGCCGTCCCGTTGAACACGACGATACCGGGCACGAACAGGTAGTAGAAGAACTTCATCGGGGGCGCGGCCAGTAGCGAGACGCGCTCGGCCTTCGCGATGGCTATCGTCTTCGGCGCGAGTTCGCCGAAGACGACGTGCAGGAACGTGATGAAGCCGAACCCGACGGCGAAGGCGACGAGGTGGACGAGGTTCGACGGGAGGAGCGACCCCAACACGGGTTCGATGAGCGCCGCCACGGCCGGTTCGCCGATCCACCCCAGACCGAGCGACGATATCGTGATGCCGAGTTGGGTCACCGCGAGGTAGTCGTCGAGGCTCTCCATCGCGGTCTGGAGCGTGTTCGCGCCGGGCTTGCCCTCCTCGACCAGCGTCTCGACGGTGGTGGCCCTGATTCTGACGAAGGCGAACTCCGTGGCGACGAAGAAGCCGTTCAACACGACCAGCAGGAGCGCGAGGAGGACCCGACCGACCGAGAACGCGAGGTCTACCATCCGCGCCTCCGCGGCGGCCCGGTCGAACCGCGTCGTGTCCGCACGAGCGAGTCGTCGCGCGCGGCGCTATCCGGCACCGGCGCGACGGCTACGTATCCAGTCATGCATTAGGGTAGCGTTCACGATGTGATAAGAATGACCTTCCCGCTCGGCGGCACCCGACCCCGCGAGCTACGTCCGGAAGCTCTCGCCACAGCCACACTCGCTGACGACGTTCGGGTTCTCGACGTGGAAGCCCGCACCCTGCAGGCCGTCCTCGTAGTCCACGACGCTCCCCTCGATGTAGTTCATGCTCGCGGGGTCCACGAACACCCGGAGACCGTGATGCTCGTACACCGTGTCGTCTTCTTCCGGCTCCTCGTCGAATCGCATCCCGTAGGAGAGGCCCGCACAGCCGCCCTGCTGGACGAACAGGCGGAGTCCGGCGATTCCCGTGTCTAGCTCCTCGCTCTCCAGCAGTCCGAGTGCTTCGTCGGCGGCGTCGGGCGTCACCTCGATTTTCGGCGTGGCGTCGCCGTCGGGTGCGGTGTCGGTACTCATACCTCACAGTTGCGCGGCCGGGGTGTTAATCCTGACGCCGACGGCCGAACTCGTTCGGACGAATCGACTCTCCGGCGTCGGTCCGCTACTCCTCCAACTCGAAGGCGACCGTGACCTCGGCCTGATACTCGCGGTCCGGCGCGTTGGCCACCTCGACGCCCAACTCGTCTACTTCGATCCACTTCACGTTCTGGAGGGTCTCCTCGGCGCGGTCGATGGCGTCGTCCGCGGCGGCGTCGAAACTCTCGGAACTCGTGCCGATGAGCGTGATCTTCTTGAACACCATAGCTCCTCCGGATACGGCGGGGAGACGCAAAAAGGTACACGGCCGCTCGCCCCGCCGATTCGCCGACGGCGTTCCTACTCGCCGATTCGGCGGCGGTCGAGGCGGTCGGCGAGCGCGCCCACCACGTCCGAGAGGTACGCCGTCCCCCAGACCGCGACGAGGAGGCCGCCCACCGTGTCGAACAGCAGGTCCTTCATCGTGTCTTCGAGACCGAACTGGGTGAGAATCTTGGCGCTCCCCATGATGGAAGCCAGTCCGCCGACGCCGAACTCGATGACCTCCCAGACGACGCCGAACGCCACGACGAACAGCAGAATGAAGACGAACGTGAACCGCGGCGGGAGGTAGATGTCGTCGGTGTGTTCGTCGAGCGCGCGGGTGGTCGCGTAGCCGATGGCCGCCACGAGCGACGACGAGAGCGCGTGGGTCATGTGGTCCCACCACCAGAGCGTCGGGTCGCGGTACGGGCCGAGCGTCCCGAGCGCGTGGAGGAAGACGGCGGCCGTAATCCAGAGGGTCAACCCCGCGTCCATCGGAATGTCGTAGTCGCGTTCGAGTATCGCGGGCAGGAACGTGATGGCGAACGCGATGCTCGCGTTGACCACGACGCCGACGTTCCGCCGGTAGAGACCCGCCAGCAGGACGACCACGAGTCCGACCTCCATCGCGCGGGTCGCCTGTTTCTGTCTGCGCTCGGAGATGCGGAGTCGGTCGCGGACTCTCATAGCCGCTCACCGTGTTCCCCCGGCAGTCGCGCCCCGACGCGCGCGAACCGCCGGAAGTACCACTCGAAGACGACGCCAGCCACCACGCCGACGGCCGTCGCGGCCACGAAGTCCCACATCAGTCGGTGTTCGCTGTGGATGAACGCGGTGCCGAGGTAGATGTCCGAGAGCCACTGGACGACCGCCCAGACGCCCGCGGTGGCTATCGTGGCGACCACGACGAACAGCACCGCGAACCAGTAGGTCATCTCGACGGGGGTGAAGACGTGCAACTCGACGGCGACGACGAGCGCCAGCGCCGCGACCGAGAGGTACGTCGCCACCCGCGAGGTAATCGGGAGCGTCGCCATCGCCCGCCCGAGGACCGGGAGCGCCGAGAGCGCCAACACTTCCCACGGGAGCATCACCGTCCAGTCTCGGTCGGCGACCGCGGGGACCAGCGCCACCGCCGCGACGAACGCGGCGAACCCCGCCCAGAGGAGGTTCCCGTCGAGGAACTCCTCGGCCGCGACCAGCGCGAGGAAGGCCACGAGCGCCCACCCGAGGGCGGCGTTCACGCGCTCGTCCTCTACGACTCGGTCGAGCGCGCCCGTACTGCGTGCCATGGCGGTTCGTAGAGAGCGACCCGATATGAAAGCAAGGGGTGTCGGGTCGGTCCGAGTCAGGTCGGTGGGGCCGAGTCGCTCGAACCGGGTCCGGCGAGGCCGGGTCCTTCGGCCCCGTCGAGTCGGCCACGCCGCCCGAGTGACGAGGAGCGAACGCTCACGCGAACGGGACCGACACGTAGACCAGCGTGTAGGTCAGCGCGGCGATGGAGACCGCCGTCAGGCCGGTCAACACCCACGTCACGGCCTCGTTCCACTCCGCGGACAACACCGACCGGGAGGGCAGGAGGTTCGGCGCGACCCCGACCGCGCCGACCGCCAGAATCGAGAACACGAAGTGGTACGACACGTCGAGCGTCGGCGCGGGCATCGCCACCGCCGCGATGGCGTAGGCGGCCCCGAACGCCGCGCGGGTGTCCACGTGTTCGAGGAGACGCCGGTCGGTCGCGCGCAGGTAGACGTACCCCGCGAGCCAGATAGTCGCCAACTCGACGCCGAACACCGCCAACAGGTTGAGCGTCGGGTCCGCGAGCAGGGTGACGCGCTCGGTCAGCAGACGCAGGTCCAGCGGATACAGGAAGCGCGGCGGCGCGCCCGTGAACAGGTCGCCGAAGGGGTGGGTAAGCAACCCCAGAAGCGCCGCGGCCAGAATCGTCCGCGGGCCGAAGTCGGTCCGGCGCGCGGCGACCGCCGCGACGGCGAGGCCCGCGAGGAGGAACGCCAGCATCACCGCGCCGCCGAGGAGGCCGCTCTCGGCGACCGACGCGGCGGTCAGTCCCGTCACGAGCGCGGCCGCGAGGAGCCGAGACCAGCGGCCGCCGAGGCGAGACCATCGGCCGTCCGAGCGCGACGCCGCGGTCTTGCGCCCCGCGACCGCCGCCGCGAACGCCGCGCTGGCGACGACGCCGACGACGAGCGAGTGGGTCACGGCGCGGTGGACGAGGTGGGAACTCTGCCAGAACGCTTCGGTCATGGCCCAAACGCCCCCGAACCCGACCTGCGCGAGGCCGACGACGGCGTAGAGCATGTCCACGTCCGGCACCGCGGCGAACGCGCCCGCAATCGCCCCGAATGTGAGGGCGCGCTCGCTGGGCCACCGTCGCATCGTGACGGCGGTCGCTACGGCGAACGCGACCATCGCGTGCCCGACCATCATGGATACGTCCGTTGGCGCTCGGGCGATATAAGCGTCTCCCCGTCTGCGAGAGATTTACAGTCGGGGTTCCCGTGTCACCGAACACAGCCGTCGTTAGCCATCGACATGTCTGTAGCTGGCGAAAAGAAATACTACGCTTTTCTAAACTCGTCTACGCACGGCTATCGAGCGCGAGAGTGACGTAATCGGTCGGGCGGAAATCTCCGCCCGCCACGGCAGAAAGACGGCTCGGGACGCCGCGCAAGCGGTCGCGACCGCGACTCGGCCGCCCTCCGTCGGGCAGTAGCGTCGTGCCCGCACGGGGTCGGACCAACCTCCCCCGTTTGGTGGACCCTCGTACGGGCTTCGGTCGTAGCCGTCCGTCGGTCGCTCCCGCGGTCCCCCGCGGGTCCGGTCGTGCCGTTTCGAAATCTCGCCCGTCGAACGCGCCCCCGTCGCGTCCGTCTGGGCGTCATCATGTATGCCAGTCACTGGAATAAACGGACACGACCGTTCTGTCCGTTCAGCGACCGAAACGCCGGGTTTCCCCGGCTTCCAGTCGTTCGGAGTCGCGCAACGCGACGTTACGAGACCTCACGCCGTCGGAAACGATGGAATAATCCGGTCGCGGGGGTGAAATCGTTTAAGTCGCCGCGGGGAGATATCACGGGGTATGGTGGAGAAACCCGACGTTGGCGAGTTGACGCCGCCGGACAGGACGCTGATGGGTCCCGGACCGAGCGAGGTCCACCCGCGGGTACTGCGCGCGATGAGTACCCCGCTGGTCGGCCACTTGGACCCCTCGTTCATCGAGGTCATGAACGAGGTCCAAGACCTGCTCCGGTACACCTTCCGGACGGACAACCAGTGGACGATTCCGGTCTCGGGCACCGGTTCGGCCGCGATGGAGGCCGCCATCGGTAACGTCGTGGAACCCGGCGACACGATGCTGGTGCCGACGAACGGTTACTTCGGCGGCCGGATGGAGGAGATGGCCACTCGCGCGGGCGGCGAGGTCGTCCACGTGGACGCGCCGTGGGGCGAGCCGTTGGACCCCGCCGACGTGGCCGCGGCGATGGACGAACACCAACCCGACGTGTTCGGGTTCGTCCACGCCGAGACCAGCACGGGCGTCCTCCAACCCGAGGTGTCGGAACTGACGAGCGTCGCCCACGACCACGACGCGCTCGTGATAGCCGACACCGTGACCTCGCTCGGCGGCGTCGAGCTGAAGGTAGACGACTGGGACATCGACGTGGCCTACTCCGGCCCGCAGAAGTGCCTCTCGTGTCCGCCGGGCGCGGCCCCGCTCACGCTCAACGACCGCGCGATGGACAAGGTGCTGTCCCGCGACGAGGAGGCCCGGTCGTGGTATCTCGACCTCTCGTTGCTGGAAGGCTACTGGGGAGACGACCGGTCGTACCACCACACCGCGCCCATCACGAACGTCTACGCGCTCCGGGAGGCCCTGCGCCTCGTCGCCGAGGAGGGCATCGAAGACCGCTGGGAGCGCCACCGCGAGAACGCCAGCGCGTTGAAGGCGGGCGTCGAGGCGATGGGGATGGAGATGAACGCGGCCGACGACTACTGGCTCCCGAGCCTCAACGCGGTTCGCGTGCCCGACGGCGTGACCGACACCGACGTGACGAGCTACCTGCTCGACCAGTACGACCTCGAAATCGCCACCGGACTCGGTGACTTGGAGGGCGACATCTTCCGCATCGGTTGCATGGGGTACTCGTCGCGCGCCGAGACGGTCTCGTACCTGATGGCCGCGCTGGGCGACGCGCTCGACGAGCAGGGCGCGGACGTGGACGTAGAGGCCGGACTCGCGGCGACGGCCGAACGGCTCGGCGAGCGGTAAGTCGAGCGACGGCGGTCGAACTGCCCGGTGAGACGCGATGCGCGGTGAAATGCGAAACGGTGCGCCGGAAGTCCGGCGCGAGAACGATTTTAGGCTGCTGTCGCACTCGGCGGTGCGCGGAGGACTTCGTAGTCGCCGCCCTCTCGGACGCCGATTATCGCCCACTCGTACTCCGGGTCGGTCCGTCGGAGATGCCGACGAAGCTCGGACGCGCGGTCGCTCCACGTTACGAAACAGCGTAACTCGCCGTCGTCCGGAGTCGTCTCTGAGTCGGTCAGGGCCGTGACGCGAACGACCCGCCACTTCCGTTCGGCTCGGAACTCGTCACCGTCGCCGGAGACGGTGTAGCCCAAGTCGGAGAAGATGGTCCTCGCCTGTTCGATGGGCGGTGTGCTAACAGTGGCCATCCATGTGGACCTTACACGGACGAGGTAATAAACTTTCTTGCGACCTACCGGAGTCGGAGCGTCGGGTCGCGGTGTTGAGACGCGAACTCCTCGATTTCGTCGTTCTGTCGCAGTTCCTTGATTCGCTGACGTGCGGTCTCGTTGTCGATGCCCGCGACGGTCTGGGCCACCCGCAACACCTTCGGTTGGGGAACGCCCCGCTCGTCCGTGACCGCTTCGCGCTGGTCGCCTTCCGCTTCGGTGACTTCCCTCTGAATCACCGCTATCACGTCGCGGATGTCGCCGCTGTCGGAAATCGACTCGTGCCAGTCGGCCGGATAGGCGCTGAGTCGGCCGTCACCGAGGTCGTAGAGTCGTCCGCCTTCCTCCCACCGGTCGCTGTCGGTGAGTCGTTCGTCTATCGCGTCGAGGTCCACGTCGAAGTAGACTGCGTCGGCGTAGGCCGCGAGTAGTTCGCGGTCGATTCCCCGCCCCTCGTCTCGGTGGTGGGCCTCGATGGTTTGGACGAACTCCGGAAACGTGAGCGTCTCGCTGTGGCTATCGAGTTCTTCCACCACTTCCTCGCGTACGTCTGTCATAGTAGTGGTTCGGGAAAAGCGGGCAAAAGCCGACTGGCCGAATCGACGGCGGTTGGCTCCGGCCGTCTCACTCGTGGGCCGCGTCCCACTCGGTCGGCTTCCGGACGTTCCCGCAGACGTTGCACTCGATGCGGCCCATCGAGTCCATCGCGTTGTCGATTCGCTCGCAGTTGCCACAGAGGTAGCCGTAGCGGTTCTCGCGGGCGTCGTCGCCGTAGACGACGAAGAACGGTCCCCTCGACCCGCGGTCGCCCTCGTCGCGGGCCACGTACACCGTCCGGCCGTCTGTCGTCGTGGTCGCGTCCATCGCCTCCGCGTAGGCGGTCCGGGCGTTTAGGCACTCCGGACCCGCCCGAAACGATTCCGCCGAACCGTCCCGAAGGAATCATATCGCGGGGCTGGCAACGCCGACCCAATGGCTCCCCGCCTCGTCCACTACTCCGACGTGGAGAACGTCTACGACACCCCCGAGCGCGCGGGGCGACTCGCCGGTCTCCTCCGGGAACTCGGTGGCGACGACGCCCTCCTCGCGGGGTCGGGCGACAACACCTCGCCGGGCGTCCTCGCGCTGGTCGAGGAGGGCGCGCAGGCGCTCGACTTCTTCGCGGCGGTCGAACCCGACGTGGAGACGTTCGGCAACCACGAGTTCGACCACGGCACGGCACCGCTCCGGGACCTCGTGGCCTCCTCGCCCCAGACGTGGGTCAGCGCGAACGTCTGGCGAGACCGGCCCGACGAGACGGCGGACGCGGACGGCCGAGACCGCCAGCGGTTCGGCGCGGACGCGGGCGTCGTCCCCTCGACGGTCGTCGAGGCCGACGGCGAGACGGTCGGATTCGTCGGCGTCACGACCGAGCGCACGGGGTCGATAAACCCGGAGGCGACCGACATCGAGTTCACCGACCCGATAGCGGCGGCCCGCGACGCGCTGGCCGACCTCGACGCCGACTATCGGGTTCTCGTCTCGCACCTCGGCCAGCGCGACGAGGAGCTAGCCCGCGCCGTCGAGGCCGACGCCATCCTCGGCGGTCACGTCCCGACCGAGCGACGCGACCGCATCGACGGGACGCTCCTCACTCGCCCCGGCGACGGCGGGTCGGTCGTCCTCGAAGTGGACCTCGGGTCGGGCGAGGTGACGCGCCACAACGTCGCGGACGCGCCGATACACGAGGAGGTCGCCGACGCGATGCGCGCGAGGCTCGCCGAGACGGGCCTGAACGACGTGGTAGGGACGGTCGAAGAACCCATCTGTCGGAAGGAGACGACGCTGTTCGGCGGCGAGTGCCGACTCGGGAACTTCGTCGCCGATGCCTACCGCTGGGAGACCGACGCCGAGGTGGGTCTCCAGAACAGCGGCGGGGTCCGGACCGGCGACGACCTGACCGGGGAGATTACCGCGGCGGACCTCGTGAGCGTCACGCCCTTCGAGGAGCGCGTCGTCGTCGCCGAGGTGCCCGGCGACGACCTCCGGGCGGCCTTCGAGTGGGCCGCCAGCCCCGATTTGGGCTTCGCCGAGGAGGGCTGGTGGCACGCGCAGGTCAGCGGCGCGACGGTCGCGTGGGACCCCGACGCCCACCGCGTCGAGTCGGTCGCTGTCGGCGGCGAACCGGTGGCCGACGACCGGACCTACTCGGTCGCGCTCTCGGATTACGTCCTCCACACCGACGACGAGTTCCCGTCGCTCCGGGAGTCTCAGCGGGTCGAGACCGCGGGCATTCAGTACGAGGTGCTGGTCGAGTACGCCCGCGAAACCGGCGTCGCACCCGAACTCGACGGCCGAATCGCGGACGGTAGCGACCCGGAGCGACCGCGAGTAACCGAGAGGTAAAAGGGGCCGGGCGGCGTCTCCGAAGACGTGACTCGCGTCGTCGTCCCCGTCAGGTATCCGCTCACCGAACACTCCGAGCGAACGCTCGCGGAGGCCATCCGCGTCGCCGACGAGCGCGACGCGGCGCTCACCGTCCTGCACGTCAACCTCTACCACCGCGGGCGAGAGGTGTCGCGCACCGAGTTGAAGCGCGCGGTCGAATCGGCGTTCGACCGGATTCCCCACTCGCGGTACGTCGTCCGCGAGGGGTTTCTGGTCGAGGAGACCATCCTCGAAGAGGTCGCGGCCGAGAAGGCCGACGTGGTCGTCATCGGCCACAAGCAGGCGGGTCGCTGGCGGCGGATGCTCCGGAAGCTGACCTCCGACCCCGACATCGAGGGGTACCTCCGCGAGCAACTCGACGCCGAAGTCGTCACGGTCGGGCGCGACTGACGGGCGAGGCGCGGCCGCGTCCGTTCAGTCCGGCGAGTCGAACTCCTCGGGCGAGTCGAACTCCTCGGGCGAGTCGAACTCCTCGGGCGAGTCGAACTCCTCGGGCCGCGGCCGAGTGTCGCTCTCGCCGTCGGGGTGAGGTCGCTTTTCGTCGTCCGGGCGGGGGCGCTCCTCGGTCTCCGTGACCGCCACGCTGGCGGTGCCGCTGGTCTCGTCGAACACGAGGTGGCTGTGGGGGTAGGCGATTTCCACGTCGGCGTCGTCGAGTTGGTCCCAGACTTGCTCTTGAATCTTCGACTCGACCCGACCCACGTAGTAGGGGTCTTTCACCCAGTAGCGCAGGTCCAACAGGACGCCGTGGTCGGCGTACTCCTTGATGTACGCGACCGGGGCGGAGGGGTAGCGCGCGCTCCCGATGCGGATGTCCGGTCCGCCCTCCACGACCTCGGTCGTCTCGCGGGCCGCCCGCTCCATGATGGCGCGGGCCTGCTCCAAGTCGCCCTCGTAGGTCACGAGCAGTTCCAGCGAGAGCCGCGACCGGGTGTCCTCCGCCGAGAAGTTGATCACGTCCCGGTCGCGCATGTTCGAGTTCGGAATCACGAGGAAGGTGTTTTCGAGCGTGAAAATCTTGGTGTACCGGAGCGTGATGTCCTCGACGTAGCCCCGCTGGTTGCGGTCCACGAGTTCTATCATGTCGCCGATTTCGTAGGGCTGGTCGGCCAGCAGAAAGAGGCCGTTGATGACGCTCCCGATGATGGGCGCGAGGACCAGACCCAACACCGCGGAGAAGACCGTGACCGAAAGCAGAATGTCGCCCGGTCTGAGTCCGAACTGGTTCGCGGCGACCGACGCCGCGAGTACCATCACGATGCCCCGTAACCCGCCCAGAACCGTCTTGGTCAGGCTCGGGCGCTGGAACCGCCGGGCGACGGGTCGGCCGAGAAACCGTATCAGGAGCTGGCTCCCGTACCACGCGACCACGAGTATCAGCGCGGCCGTCAGGTAGCTCTCGCCGGGGAGGCTCCTGTAGGTCTCCAAGAACTGCTCGATAGCCTCGGCGACCGTGACCATGCCACCAACCTTTCCCGGCGTTGGCAAAACGCTTTCGCCCGAGGGAGCGCGGGTCGCTCGTCGCTCCTCGGTTAGTCGCCACACTCCCGGCCACCGGACAGCGCCCGACCACGAACAGCGACCCCGCAAAGACCTAAGAGCTGGTTCGTCGTACGTGTCGATATGAGTAGCGAGCCGCGTTCTGTAGGCGCTTCGTTTGAAATCGACGCCCACGACCTCCAAGAGACGGTCGTCGTCGGATTCTCACAGTTCGGGCTTGCGGGCCTGACCGCGGTGGACTACCTCGTGGACCACCTCGACTTCGACGAGGTCGGCCACATCACGGCCGACCAACTCCCCGCCATCACGCCCTTCGAGAACGGCCAGCCGCGCCACCACACTCGCGTCTTCTCCCACGAAGGGGCGGGCCTGTCGCTCCTCGTCGGCGAACTGTTCGTCCCGGCGTGGGCGGCCCAACCGTTCAGCGAGGCCGTGCTGGAGTGGACCGAAGCCGAGGGCATCGAGGAGGTCACGGTCCTCCACGGCGTCACGATTCCCCACGCGCCCGACGAGCATCAGGTGTTCTACGTCGCCACCGAGGACTACCGCGAGCATCGCCTCGCCGACACCGAGATACCCCCGATGGGACGCGGGTTCCTCGACGGCGTGAACGCCGAACTCGTGGCCCGCGGGATGGAGTCAGACCTCCGGACCGCGACGCTCGTCACGCCGGTCCACGCCCAAGCCCCGGACGTGGAGGCCGCGATTCGACTCCTCGACGCGACCCAGCGAATCTACGGTCTCGACGTGGACACCGGCCCGCTGGAGGAGTTCGCCGCCGAGATACAGGGCTACTACGAGGGTCTCGCCGAACGACTCACCGAGCGCGCCGAAACCGAGGGACCGGAAGACCGGATGTACATGTAGAACCTTTTGCCGCGCTCGGAGAGTCGCCGCTGGCGACTCTCCTCGCTGGCAAAACGTTCATGAAAAACACTGCGTCACCCCCTCAGAAGCGCCTGCGGCGCTTCTTCGAGGGTTCCTTGGTCCGCTCGCTCGTGGCTCAGCGCGGCGCTTCGCGCCGCGCTCTCGCCCCTCGTTCGCGGTCGTCTGCTGGTGCGAACCGCATCGTCTGCTGGTGCGTGCCGCAGTTCCGTTGGCACACTCCCGATTCGTCTGGGTTCCCCGCTCCCGAGAGTTTATAAACGAAGCCGGGACGAACTCGTGGCGTGCCGACTCGTCGCGTCCTCTTCGGCCTCGCTTGCCTGCTCGTTCGGGTCGCTCAGCGACTGGTGGACGGGTTTTGCTCGGACACTACGCAGAGGATGAAACTCGTTTTCGGAAGTCGGTGCTACTCGAAATCGGATAAATCATTTACCCGTAGAGAGTATGGCCTCTCACATGAGTTCGGACGACCTCTACGCGACGATGGAGAAAGTCGGGGACCGGTTCGACCTCGGCGAGTACGAAATCGACGCCTACCTCACCGTGTTGGAACACGGCGACCTCACCGCGAGCCAGATAGCCGACCGCACCGATATCCCGCAACCCCGCGTCTACGACACCGTGCGGAGCCTCAGCGACCGCGGACTGGTCGAGTTGCGCGAGTCCCGACCGATGAAGGTCATCGCGGTGGACCCCGACGAGGCGTTCTCGGGCATCCAGTCGTCGCTGATGGACATGGTGTCGGAACTCGAAGCCCGCTACACCGCGCCCGCCAGAGAAACCGAGGCCGTCTCGCTGGTCAAGTCGCGCTCGACCATCCTCCGGTACTTGGAGGAGGTCATCGCCGAAGCCGAGTTCGAACTCGCGCTCTCGCTGACCCCGGACCTGCTGGAGCGGTTTTCCGACGAGTTGAGCGCGGCCATCGACGAGGGCGTCAGCGTCGAGTTGCTGGTCACGCCCGCCTCGGAAGCGCCCGACCCCGCGGAGTTCGACTACCTCGACGTGGCGACCACCGCCCGCGCTCGCCGGGGTATCACCACGCCCGTCATCGCGGTCGCGGACGGCGAGTACTCCATCTACGCCACCCAAGACGCCCTGCGCGACGACGAGGACCGCTACGGCGTCATTTTCAACCGCTCGGCGCTCGGCTTTCTCGTCTCGGGATTCTTCGGCACGGTCCTCTGGACCACCGCCGAGCGCACCCTCTCGACCGACGGCGAGGACCGCCCGTTCCCCCGCCGGTACGCCTCCATCCGGCGCTGTGTGAAGGAGTTACAGGAACTCGACGGCGACTTCTACGCCACCATCGAGGGCCGGGATATCGAGACCGGTTCGTCCCGAATCGTGGAAGGAGAGGTCGTCGGCTTCTCGTTCGAGGCGGGCGAGCGCGTCGCCGGGATGAAGATAGAGACCGCCGACGGCGTGGTCACGGTCGGCGGGCAGGTCGCGGCGCTCGAAGACGTGGAAGCCCACGAAATCCGAATCGGACGGAACAGTCCGCCCGCGCGCTGACGGAGAGTCGGTCAGCGCCCGCTACTCGAAGGTGTAGAGTCGCGCGTCGCAGTCGGCACAGGCCAACACGTCGTCGGGCGCGTCGGCTTGGGTCCCGCCCGGCCCGCCACAGCAGTCTACTTCTGTCGCCTCCTCGACCGGGCCGTCACAGACCGGACAGGCCCGCAGGAGCGTCCGGAGCGGTCCGGCGGCCTGCGCCCGGCGCGTCGCGTCGAGGTCGGTCTCGTCGGCTAGCGTCCGGACCGCGCTCGCCTCCGCGACGGCGACCGGTCGGGTGAGCCAACTTTCAGCGGCGGGGTCGTCGCTCCCGTCGGAGACGACGAACCACCGGTCGTCGTCGCCGGACCAGTTGCCCGACTCGACTACCTCCACGACGCTCTCGTCGGGGGCGACCTCCCGGAGCGCGGCCGCGAGCTGGTCGTCGTCCCGCGCTCGTAGCGTCTCCATCTCCGCGCGCCACGCCTCGCGGAACTCGTCGGCCAGCGCGACCGCCTCGCCGTCGGCGACGACCACGCCGCGGTCGAGGAGCGCCGCGAGGACTGCTTCTCCGGCGTCCTCCTCGGTCTCGTCGCCGAGCGACCCCGACGCGCCCGGAGCGGACTCGGCGGGCTTCGGCTCGTCCGGACTCTCGGGGTCTCCTCGGGCGTCCGAATCGTCCCGCGCGTCGGGTCCGCTCGTCGCGCCGAGGGTCCGGGACGCGCGGTCGGGCGCGGGGTCGTCGTGGCCGAAGAGGTCGCCGGGGAGGTACGAGACCAGTTTCGGCGCGAATTTGGGCGTGTAGGGGACCAGATACCCGCGGACCGCGATGGCCGCCGCGCCGATAGCTCCGAGACCGGCCGCGAGCAGACGCGAGCGTCGGCGCGCGACGACCGCGGCTGCGACGAGGAGTACCGCGCTGTTGACGACGGTGCAGGGCCAACACCGGCGGTCGCCCGTGTGCGAGGGGTCCCGGAGCCGGTCGTAGAGGGAGTCCATGGCCGACGTTTCGGGGGCGGTGGGCTTCGGTTTTCCGGACGCGGCGTCGTTTTCGTTCCGGAGCCTTGCCCCTCCCCACACGGTTTTGTCGGGCGTCGCCGTAGCAGACCGCGTGCCAGAGACAGACATGGAGTACACGACGCTCGGCGACACCGGCCTCGAAGTCTCGCGATTCTGCCTCGGGTGCATGAACTTCGGGAGCGACCGCGAGTGGATGATCGACGACGACGAGAAGAGCCACGAGATAATCGACCGCGCCATCGACCTCGGTATCAACTTCCTCGACACCGCGAACGTCTACTCGCGCGGCGAGAGCGAGGAGATAGTCGGCGACGCCATCGCCGAGTACGACCGCGAGGAGTTGGTGATAGCGACGAAGGTGTATGGGTCGATGGGCGAGGGACCGAACAAGCAGGGCCTCTCGCGCAAGCACATTCTAGACCAAGTGGAGGGGAGCTTACAGCGCCTCGACACCGACTACATCGACCTCTACCAGATTCACCGCTGGGACGACTCGACGCCCATCGAGGAGACCCTCCACGCGCTCGACCACCTCGTCGAGACCGGGAAAGTCCGGTACGTCGGTGCCTCCACGATGGCCGCGTGGCAGTTCACGAAGGCCCTCTACGAGAGCGACCTGAACGACTACGCTCGGTTTGCCTGCATGCAACCCCAGTACAACCTCGTGGACCGCCAAGAGGAGGAGAACGTCCTGCCGGTCTGTGCAGACGAGGGAGTCGGCGTCATCCCGTGGAGTCCCCTCGGCGGCGGGTTCCTGACCGGCAAGTACGACCGCGAGGACGACCCCGACGAGGGCCGGGCCGCGACCGACGAACACACCCACGAGCGGTTCACCGACGACAACTGGCAGGTGTTGGACGCGGTGCGAGAAGTCGCCGACGAGAGGGACGCGTCGCCCGCGCAGGTCAGTCTCGCGTGGCTCCTGCACAAGGACGTGGTGGACGCGCCGATAATCGGCCCGCGGAGCATCGACCACTTAGAGGAGAACGTGGGCGCGCTCGATGTCGCGCTCGACGACGAGGAGATGGAGCGACTCGAAGCGCCGTTAGAGCCAGCTTGGTCTCGCGTTATCGCGGACCTGTAGCGTCCGAAATTGTCCCCTCAGACGCTCTTATTTCGACAATCCAGTATTAGAACTGTGGTGTACCCCCGCCGCTGAGGCGGACGGCCGCCACTCGACCCAACGACGCGAACGCGCTCGCGGAAAGCCGACCTTACTGTTGACAGCACACAACTACAACCGTAGTTACTATCACAAGGATATAAATGGGGAAACGTGGTCATACGCGTTGGAATGGTTGACAGTAGTTCACACGAGTCCGACGGCCGAGACGGCAGCGTCTCCCGACGGAACTTCGTGCGAGCAGTGGGGGCATCGGGTGCGGCGGCAGGACTCGCCGGTTGCGTCGGTGGGGGTGACCCGGAGCAAACCGACACGAGCGGGACGATAGGAAACGTGGACAATCAGGGGCAGACGACGACGCTCCAGTGGGCCACCGACCCCGACTTCCAAGGGGCGACGTGGAACGAGGAGCTTCAGCCGATTCTGTACAACAACGGACTGTCGAACGACATCGAGGTGAACGTCCTCGCGGGACCGTCGGTGACGGACAACCGCCGGGCGCAGTACCAGCAGTGGCTCTCGGCGGGCCGGAACAAACCGGACCTCCTCTACATCGACAGCGGGTGGACGATTCCGTTCATCGTCCGCAACCAGTTGCTGAACCTGAGTCAGGCCGGGAACTTCGGCCAAGAACAGATGCAGCAGCTCGAAAACGAGTACTTCGAGGCCAGCGTCTCCACCGCGAGGGGACCGAACGGCGACCTGTTCGCCGTGCCGATGTTCCCCGACTTCCCGACGATGCAGTACAATAAGCAGTACCTGCGAAACGCGGGCTTCGGGCAGTCGGACTTCGACACGTGGGCCAGCGACTCGATGACGTGGCAGCGGTTCGCCGAAGTCACGAATCAGGCCAAGCAGAACAACGACATCCAGTACGGCTTCACGTTCCAAGCGAACGCCTACGAGGGCCTGTCGTGCTGTGACTTCAACGAGTTCATGTCGAGTTGGGGCGGGGCGTACTTCGGCAACCCCGAACAGAACCTGTTCGGACCGGTCGGCGACCGACCCATCACCGTGAACGAACCGCAGGTGGTCAACGCCATCAAGATGGTCCGAACGTTCATCCACGGGTCGGACGCCAACAACACGCTAAACAACTATCAGGGTAACATCGCGCCCGCGGCGGTGATGCAGTGGACCGAGGAGCCCTCGCGGAAACCGTTCACGAACGGCGACGCCGCGATGCACCGCAACTGGCCCTACGCCATCAACATCAGCGGGTCGGAGGACAACCTCGGGCAGGACCTCGGCGTGATGCCGATTCCGTACGCCAAGACCGCCCAAGAGGCGAAGTATCCGATGACCGGCGGCCCGGTGGCGGCGCTGGGCGGGTGGCACAACGCGGTCAATCCCAACTCCAACAACACCGAGGCGGCCGTCGAGGTCATCAAAGCGATGATGAGCGACGAGTTCAAGTACAAGCTCTTCGAGGTGCTGGGCTTCCTCCCGCCGGAACCCCAACTGCTGACCTCCAGCCGGGCACAGGAAGTGCCCGTGATGGGCCGGTACGTCGAGCAGTTCCGCATCGCTGGCGAGAACGCGATTCCGCGCCCCGTCACGCCGGTTTGGCCCGCGCAGTCGGCCAAAATCGCCCAGCAGGTCAACGGCGCGTTCGGTCAGGGCGGCAGACCCCAGCAGGCGATGACCCAGCTTCAGGCGCAGCTCGAAGCCATCGAATCGAGCGCGTAGACGTTCCAAAGACAAACAATCCCACACATTTTCATGTCAACGACTGACGAAGGGGTTCGTGAATCCCGGCGGTCGGGGCCGTACGTCGCGGTAGTCCGCTGGATGGAGAACCTCAGCGACACCCAGTTCGCGTACCTGCTGTTGACGCCGGTGCTGTTGTTGCTCGGCCTCATCGCGTTCTGGCCGCTGTTGAGTACGTTCCGGATGTCGCTGTTCGCCGACAACCTCGTGGGGAGCGCCGCGCTCGGGGAGTTCGTCGGGCTGGAGAACTACGTCGCACTCCTGACCGGCGAGCGCGACGCGCTGTTGGTCAGACCGTTCTTCGACCCGGCGACGCCGTTCCAGAGCGCCCTGACGGTGACGCTCATCTTCACCGTGGTTAGCGTCTTCTTCGAGACCATCGTCGGGTTCGGACAGGCGCTGGTCTTGGACCAAGACTTCCGGGGCCGACGGTGGGTTCGGGTCGCTATCATCATCCCGTGGGCGGTTCCCATCGTGATTCAGGGGATGATCTTCTTCCTGCTGTTCCAACCGAACATCGGGTTCCTCGTGGACCCGCTCCAGAGTTTGGGCGTCTTCACCTCAACGCCGCTGTCGAACTCGGTGGACTCGCTCATCATCCTCGTGGTCGCGGACGTGTGGAAGACCTCGGCGTTCATGGCGCTCATCATCCTCGCCGGACTCCAGAGCGTCGATCGGAGCCTCTACGACGTGGGGCGAGTCGCTGGCGCGTCGAAGTACCAACAGTTCCGGATGATTACCCTGCCGCTGGTCCTGCCGTCGGTGCTGGTCGCGATGCTGTTCCGGACCATCGGCGCGATGCGTATCTACGGTCTCATCGAGACGGTCGTGGGGTGTAACACGGTGCCATCGCTGTCGTGTCTCGTCGTCACGACCTTCCGCGGGTCGCGGATGTACGGGACTTCGGCGGCGGTCGCGTTCATCACGGCGGGACTCATCGGTATCGTGGTCTCGGTGTACATCGTCAAGTACGCGGACACGGAGACGGGAGGCTAACGATGGCTACGGAAACAGATTCCAGCAAAGGTGCGTTCTCGCGGTGGGCAGACTCGGCGATACAGAATCCGGGGAAGGTGTATCGGGCGATGTTCTACGTCGCCATGATATTCTTCCTGTTCACCACCTTGTTCCCGTTCTACTGGCTACTGGTGCTGGCTCTCACGCCGAACGAGGCTATCACTAGCTTCGGCTTCCCGCCGGTTCCCCACGGGTTCAACCCCGGCGCGTTCGTGGAGGTGTTCACGACGGTCCCGTTCCACCTCTACATGTTCAACAGCTTCGTCCTCGGCATCGCCACGACCGCTATCGTGTTGGTACTGGCGAGTCTGGCGGGCTACGTGTTCGGACGGCTCGACTTTCCGGGGAAGGGCGCGCTGATGTTGCTGATACTGGCGGTGTCGTACTTCCCGCCAGCGGCGTTCATCATCCCGCTGTTCCGACTGTTCACCGGCAACATCTCGCTGTTGGGCGTGTCGAGTCCGAACCTGTTCAACACCCCCTTCTCCATGATACTGCCGTTCAGCGCGCTGTTCATGCCGCTGTCGATATTCATCCTCTCGACGTTCTACGGCCAGATTCCGGACGGGCTGGAGGACGCCGCGCGCATCGAGGGGACGACGCGGCTCGGGGCGCTGTTCCGGGTCATCATGCCCTTGTCGGCTCCGGGAGTCGCCACCGCGGGCGTGTTGACGTTCATCTCGGTGTACAACGAGTTCTTCTTCTCGTTCCTGATGACCTCGGGCGAGGCCCAGAGCTGGGCACCCATCGTCTGGGGCATCCTGAGCTATCAGGGCCAGTACACGCAGTTGTACAATCTCATGGCGGCCGCGAGCATCGTCGGGGTCCTACCCGTTGCCATCCTCGTCGTCGTCGCGCAGGAGAAAATCGTCAGCGGACTCACCGCAGGAGCGCTCAAGGAGTGATTCACAATGGGTAAAGTCATTTTGGACGATGTCACGAAACGCTACGCGGACGTAACGGCAGTCGACAACATGAACCTCGAAATCGAGGACGGCGAGTTCGTTACCCTCGTCGGCCCGTCGGGGTGTGGGAAGTCCACCACGCTGGAGACCATCGCGGGGTTGACCATCCCCACGTCCGGCACCATCACCATCGCGGAGCGCGATGTGACGAACCTGCCGCCGAAGGACAGGGGGATAGCGATGGTGTTCCAGAACATCGCGCTGTTTCCCCACATGGACGTGTACGACAACATCAGCTTCGGCCTCCGGTTGCGCGATTACCCGAAAGACGAGATAGACCGCCGGGTCGATCGAGCGTCGGACATCGTGCAGTTGGAAGGAATGTTAGAGCGGATGCCCGACGAGATGTCGGGCGGTCAACGCCAGCGCGTCGCTATCGCTCGCGCAATCGTGCGGGAACCGGAAGTGTTCCTGATGGACGAACCGCTGGCAAATCTGGACGCGAAACTGCGCGTCCACATGCGGACGGAACTCCAGCGCCTCCACAAAGAACTGGACACCACCATCATCTACGTGACCCACGACCAAGCCGAGGCGATGACGATGTCCGACCGCATCGCCATCATCGACGGCGGCGAACTCCAACAGATCGACCCGCCGCTGGTCTGTTACAACGAACCGGCGAACCTCTTCGTCGCCGGGTTCATCGGCTCGCCCTCGATGAACTTCGTCGAGGGCGAAGTCACCGCGACGGGCCTCTCGACGCCCGATTTTAACGTGGACTTCGACACCACGCAACTCTCGGGCGTCACCGAGGGCGACCACCTGACGCTCGGCGTCCGGCCCGAAGACGTGTATCTCCGCGAGAAGGGTCGGGAGATCGCCAACCCGACTCAGGCGATTCAGGCCCGGACCGACGTGTTGGAGCCGATGGGCGACGAGATATTCGTCTACCTGCTGACCGGCGACGCCGCGGAACCGCAGTTGGAGACCGAGGGCGACGAGGCCGAGATGCCACAGAACCAACTGCTGATGAGCGTCGACCCCTCGTCGGACATCGAGAGCGAACAGGACGTGGAGGTCGTCCTCGACCGCGAGCGCGTCCACCTCTTCGACACCGAGACCGGCGAAGCCATCAGCCACAGCCTCGAATTCGCGGCGGCCGAACCGAGCGCGACCGAGACAGAAGCGGAGGGCGACGACTGATGGTCACGACGCTCGGCTGGCTCTACCTCGTCGGCGGGACGGTCCTGTTCTTCTTCTGGGCGTACGGCATCGTGTCGTTCGCCTTCGACTGCAAGAACAAGTTCCTTCCCGCGATTCGGACGTTCGTGGCCAACCGCCGGGCGCAGAAAGAAGAATCCGAGCGCGAGAGCGAGCGCGAGGAGGCCGAGCGCCAGTTGTACTGATGTGGCGACCCGACGGACGACGGACGGGGCGGTCCCGGCGACGGTGGGCCGACTGCGAACCGACCGGACCCTCCTCGGGCGGACTGCGAACGGCGGGGAGACTACCGGACGCTGCCCGAGCGCGTCCGGTGGCGCTACGTTTCCGCTCGTTGATGGACGACCGAACAGAAAAGCCTAACAACGATTCACGGTTGCCTACCACTAGTAACTATGTCTGCTACGAATGAGCCGGTTCGCGTCGGATTCGTCGGCCTCGGAAACATCGGTCACTACCACGCCGACCGCCTCGTGGACTTGGACGGCGTCGATATCGTGGGCGGCGTCGATATCAATCCCGACGCGCGAGCGCGCTTCGCCGAGAAGTACGGCGTCGAATCGTACGAGAGCTACGAGGACCTCTACAGCGCCGCGGTGGACGCGGTCGTCGTCACCACGCCGAACAAGTTCCACGAGGAGTACGCGGTCGCGGCCCTCCGGAGCGGCCTCGACGTACTCCTCGAAAAACCGCTCGCCCACTCGCTGGAGAGCGCCGAGCGCATCGCCGAGGCGGCAAACAACGCCGAGGGCTTCTGCATGGTCGGGTTCCACAACCGCTTCCGGAACCCGGTCGAGGTCGTGAAAGCCTACCAAGAGGAGGGCCGGTTCGGTCGGACCCGCCACGTCGAGGCGAACTTCATCCGACGACGCGGCATCCCCGGCCGCGGGTCGTGGTTCACCAACAGCGAAATCGCGGGCGGCGGCGCGCTCATCGACATCGGCGTCCACGCCATCGACCTCTCGCTACACTTCCACGACTTCCCGACGGTCGAGGAGGTCTCGGGCACGATTCGCTCGCAGTTCGGGTCGCGCGACGACTACGCCTACCTCGAAATGTGGGGCGAGGACGCCCAGTCGGGCGAGTTCTCGGTGGACGACTCGGTGAGCGCGTTCATCCGCTGTGAGGGCGGCAAGACCATCGCGCTGGAGGTCGCGTGGGCCGCCAACCGCTCGCCCAACGAGGAGTACATCGTCCGCGGGACGGAAGCGGGCGCGACCTTCGACAAGGGCGACGACAGCCTCACGCTCCACGAGACGGGGCGACAGGGCACCGACCACTTCTCGGATTCGGAGATTCAGACCCGCCACGAGGACGCCCACAAGGCCGAACAGCGCATCTTCTTCGAGGCGGTCCGCGACGGCGTGGCCCCGACGATGAACACTGTCGAGCAGGCGCTGGAAGTCCAGCGCGTCATCGACGCCATCTACCGCTCCCACGAGGAGGGGCGCGCGATTCAGCTCGGATAGCTGAAGAGAAACCTCTGTCTGTCCTATAGGTTTCTACGTCTGTGTTTTAGATTCCTGTGTGTTGTTCGAGAAGCTATCGGTCTCGTCGTGCCGACCCGCGTCAGAAGGCGACCGTCCCGGTTTCGACCGCGAAGACGGCGGCGTCGTGCGCCAGCGAGAGGCTGAAATACGCGAGTGCGGGCACCGCGAGCGAGGAGGTCCGCGCGTAGGTCACCGCCGCGAGCGCGAGGACGACCACCTGTGTCGCCGCGAACAGCGCGCCGGTCGCGGACCCGACGGCGGCGACGGCCGAGAACAGGACCGCGCCGCCGACCGCCAGCACGGGCACCGCCGCGAGATAGCGGACCCACCCGCGGTCGGCCCGGTCCGCGCCGACGAGCGCGACGCCGACCGCGAGCGCGAACAGGACCGCGCCCGCGAGTCGCCCGCGGTCGGGAACCGGCGACAGTCCGGTCCCGCCCTGCGTTCCGACCAGCAGGAACGCTGTCGTCGCCGTCGTCAGCACCGCGGCGGCGTCGCGGCCGACGGCGCGCTCGAAACTCCCCTGCACGAGGACCTGACAGACGAGGAGATAGCTCGGCACGCCGACCAGCAGGCCCAGTCCGGTGACGACCGCGACCGGCCGGAGCGCCACGCCGGGGGCGTAACTCGTCCGCGCCAGCGAACTGTACGAGACGCCCGTGGCGTCGCCGACCAACGCGGTGAGCGCGACGAGGAGGGCCGGAACCGCGAGCGCCTCGACGAGCGCGGGGGTCTCCTCGCGGGTCGGCAGCGAGACTCGCACGTCGATGCCTCGACGCGTCGCGTAGGTGCCGACGAGCAGGCCGAGTACGGCGAGCAAGACGGTGCTGTGGACTAGTCCATCGACGAGAAGACCGCCGGGGAGCGCGACGAGGCCCCGGACGCGGGTCGTGACGGCGGCGACGCTTCGGAACGCGAGGGCGAACCCGACCGTCGCGGCGACGGCGAGTCCGAACTCGGCCGCGAGCGGGTGGTCTGCTCGGTCGAAGACCGGAGTCGAGTCGGAGGTGGCCATGCCGTTAACTGTTCAGCCCGTTGTAATAAACGCCCGCCACGAACTCGACATGACCCGTCGCTCCTCGAAGCGCAACCTCGAAACCCCACGACGGCCAACGAGGGCGTATGTACGAAGTCGAAGTCAAGGTCCCGGCCGACCACGCGGCCGTCCGGGAACGCCTCGACGCGCTCGGGGCCGACCCGGTGAACGCCGTCGAACAGGAAGACACCTACTACGACGCGCCCCACCGCGAGTTCGCCGAGACCGACGAGGCGTTGCGAGTCCGCCGGGAGACGGTCCACAGCGTCGGCGAAGCGAGCGACGAGGCCACCGAAGACGCCGACGAGTTCGCGGAACTCACCTACAAGGGACCGCTCGTGGAGGCCGAGTCGAAGACGCGCCGGGAAATCGAGACCGAGGTGGCGGAGGTCGAGGTCACGGGCGACCTCCTCGGGGCGCTCGGGTTCGACCCCGCCGCCACGGTCCGCAAGGAGCGCGAGCGGTTCGCGCTCGACGGCTACACCGTCACCCTCGACGCGGTGGTGGGGTTGGGCGAGTTCGTGGAAGTCGAGACCGAGGTCGCCGACGAGGAGTCCGTCGAAGCGGCCCGCGACGAGGCGTTCGAGGTGTTGCGGAAACTGGGACTGGACCCCGACGACCAGATTCGGACCTCGTATCTGGGGCTGTTGCTGGAACAGGAGTCGGAAGCGTAGTCTCGTGCTTCGGGCCGGTTTCGGTCGGGAGGTCGTACCCGCCCGCGCCGGAAGGCGAGCCGCCGCGAACGCGGCGCAATATTTGCGGCGACCGGTATCACTCGTGTTCGACCCTCTCGACGCCTGTCGAGCCTACAGAGCGTAACGACCGCCGTACCGATAGATAACCCGAGGTAATCCAGCATACCGATTTTCTTTTCGCAAGTTATAGAATCCGCGACCGGATACGTTGGGGTAATGACTGACCGCAACATTCAGGTCGAACCCATCCAGCGCCCCGCAGTCGAGGACCAAGAGATAGAGATCGTCGAGCGAAAGGGACTCGGCCACCCCGACTCCATCAGCGACGGCATCGCCGAGCGCGTCTCGCAGGCGTTGGCGAACGCCTACCTCGACCGCGTGGGCAAGGTCCTCCACTACAACACCGACGAGACCCAACTCGTCGCCGGGCGCTCGAACCCGCAGTTCGGCGGCGGCGAGATGATCGAACCCATCTACCTCCTCATCGTCGGGCGCGCGACCAAGGAGTACGGCGACCGGACCATCCCGACCGAGACCATCGCGCTCGAAGCGGCCCGCGACTACCTCTCGGAACACTTCCCCGAACTGGAGTTCGGCACCGACATCATCGTAGACGTGAAGTTGGGCGAGGGAAGCGGCGACCTCAAGGAGGTCTTCGGCGAGGAGGGCGTCACCGTCCCGATGGCCAACGACACGAGTTTCGGCGTCGGCCACGCGCCCCTGACCGAGACCGAGCAGATAGTCCTCAACGCCGAGCGACGCCTCAACGGCGAGTTCGCCGAGGACAACCCTGCGCTCGGCCAAGACATCAAAATCATGGGCAAGCGCGAGGGCGACCAGATAGACATCACCGTCGCGGCCGCGATGGTGGACCGCTACGTCGAGGACCGCGCGGACTACGACGACACCGTCGAGTCGGTCCGGGAGTTCGTCCGCGACGTGGCCCACGAGTACACCGACCGCGACGTGAGCGTCTACGTCAACACCGCCGACGGCGACGGCGACGACGAGGAGAGCGTCTATCTCACCACGACCGGCACCAGCGCCGAGATGGGCGACGACGGCTCCGTGGGCCGGGGCAACCGCTCGAACGGCCTCATCACGCCCAACCGCTCGATGTCGATGGAAGCCACGTCGGGCAAGAACCCCGTCAACCACATCGGGAAGATTTACAACCTCCTCGGCACGGAAATCGCCGAGTCGGTCGTCGCCGAGGTCGATGGGATTCGAGACCTCCGGATTCGCCTGCTGTCCCAAATCGGTCGGCCCATCGACCAACCCCACGTCGCCGACGCCGAGGTCGCCACCGAGGAGGGCGTCGCCGTCGCCGACATCGAGGACGAGGTGGCCGAAATCATCGACCGCGAACTGGCAGACGTGACCTCCATCACCCAGCGCGTCATCGACGGCGAACTCTCGACGTTCTGACCGCAGTCCGGGAGGACTACCGCAACTGCCTGACCAGCGAGAAGAGTTCCCTCGCGTCTTCGAGCTTTTTCCGTCGCATCTGCTCGCCGATATCGGGGGCGTCGAGTCCCTCCAGCGCGGTGAGCGCGCGGTCGATTCCGATGATGCTCTCGACGAGTCGTTCGCCCTCCTCGTACGAGACTTCGTTCCGGACGATCTGCTGTTTCCGCCCGAGCCGTTCCCGGCGGAGTTTGCGCTTCGTCTCCTCGATGCGGTCCCGCTCGGCTTCGGGAATCGCGTCTAAGTTTTTACACTCGAAGACGAACTCCTGTAAATCGACCGTCGTCTCCTGAATCGTGAGTTCTTCGGGCATCTGCGCCCCGACCGTCGCCGAGGGGCGACGAATCCTGTCGAGGAGTTGTTTTCTGTCGCTCTCGTTCATGTCTGAATTTTGGCTCTTGACGGTAGTTATAGTTCCGGGTGAAACCCACGCTACCAATTTCGGCTGGTTTCGAGCGGTCGTTCTCACGGGGCCGGGAGTGCGGAATCTCACGCTCGGGACCGACGCGGAGACGCCGTCGAACCCCGAACGAGAGACCGGGTCGAATCCGGTTCCCAACCGAACCCCATTTATTCCCCTCACGTCTACCCCAGTCCATGCGACAACCGGGAGCCGACACCGTCCTCGTGCGCCACGCGGACGTGGGCGTCAAGAGCGGGAAGGTCCAAGCCGAGATGGAGCGACGGCTCCGGGACAACATCGAAGCCATCGTCCGCGACCGGGGTATCGACGCCGAGGTCGAGCGCCGCTGGTCGCGCATCTTCCTCCACGCCGACTCGGACGACATCGACGCCGCGGCCGACGCCGCGGCCGACACCTTCGGCGTGCGGTCGGCGAGTCCGGCGGCCATCGTCCCGCCGGAGAAGGGACCCATCGTGGACGCGCTGGCCCGGAGCGCCGACGCGAACGCCGACGCGGTGGGCGACACCTTCGCGGTCCGCGCCCGGCGCGCGGGCACCGCCGAGGCCCACCCCTTCACGAGCGAGGACCTCGAACGCGAGGGCGGCGCGGCCGTCTTCGACGCGCTGGACGACCCCGAGGTGGACCTGACTGACCCGGACACGACCTTCTCGGTGGAGTGCCGGAAAGACGAGGCGTTCGTCTACACCGACGAGCGCCCCGGTCCCGGCGGGCTTCCGCTCGGAAGCCAAGCGAAAGTCGTCGCGTTGGTCAGCGGCGGCATCGACTCGCCGGTCGCGGCGTGGGAGATGATGAAGCGCGGGGCACCCATTGTCCCGGTCTACCTCGAACTGGGCGACTACGGCGGCCAAGACCACGAGGCCCGCGCGATGGAGACCGTCCGGCGACTCGCCGATTTCGCGCCGAACTTCGACATGAACGTCCGAAAGGTGCCCGCGGGCGACGTGATGGACCTGCTGGCCGAGGAGGTCGGCCCGGCCAGAATGTTGGTCTACCGCCGGTTCATGTACCGGGTCGCCGAACACGTCGCCCGCGAGACGAACTCCTCGGGCATCGTGACGGGTGAGGCCATCGGCCAGAAATCCTCCCAGACCGCCCGGAACCTCGGCGCGACGAGTCAGGCCGCCGACCTCCCGATTCACCGACCTCTCCTGACGATGGATAAATCCGAAATCACCGAGCGCGCCCGCGACATCGGCACGTTCCGCGATTCGACGATTCCGGCGGGCTGTAACCGCATCGCGCCGGACTACCCCGAGACGAACGCGACGCTCGAAATCGTGGAGAACGCGGAACCGGACGACCTCTTCGAGCGGGCCGAGAACGCCGCCCGGAACGCGACCATCGTGGACCTCTGAGTTGGGGAGCGACGCCGAGAAAAACGGAGTCGGGGGAAGCGACGCCGAGATTAGTCCGACTCGGCCCGCGAGGAGTTCGGGAGTCCGAGGAGTCCGTGACTCACCGTGGAGTCGAGCGGGACGCTCTCGGCCCACGTCGAGAGCGTCACGCTACTCTCCGCGGGGTCGAACTCGACCAGTTCGGCGTCGACCAGTTTCGGCACGTGGACGTGGTACAGACCGAGGAGCGAGGCGGAAACTCCCCTCCCGGCCGACGCGCTCCCGGTTGGCGGACCCTCCTCGACCAACTCGATTTCGGTGGCGAGGTCCGAGACCGGGACCGGTCCGGGGTGGCGAACCAGATACCGGAGGACGATTCGTCGGTGAGGATGGGCGAGCGTGCTGTACAGGAGGTCTTGGTACCGTTCGCAGTCGCCGGGACTCATCGTCGAATCCATGTGGAGAGGTGAGAGGCGAACGCCAAGGCCGTGTCTTTGAGTGCTAAACCTCTTCAAATAGGGTGGGATATTTATTAATCTCTCGTGGCGGTCTCGTGCGACTGGTGGACGAGGACCTGTTCGAGAATCCGGTCGTTCGCCCGCCGGATGCGTTCGGAGACGGCCTGTTCGGACACGTCGAACTCCGCCGCGAGTTCGGCGAGGGCGACCTCGCGCGGGATTTTGAAGTAGCCCCGACGCGTGGCTTCGGCCAGCGTTTCGTACTGTACCTCGGTCAGTCCGTACAACTCCGGCGACTTGGACCGTTCCGCGAGGGCGAAGACGCGACTCAGACGATAGGTGATGCCGTGGTCGAGACAGTGGGCGTTGAACGCCACGAGACCGGCGCGGTCGTCGAATCGAATCCGGAACGTCCACTCGTCGTCGCCGTGGGCTTCGAGGATGGTGGCGTCGGTCTCGGTGATGCCGACGACGAGTCGTTCGGCTGGCTCCTCCCACTCGATTTTGTACAGCGCGCTCTCCGGGAGTCGGTCGAGGACTACGAACGACTCGACGTGTGGGTCGCGTTCGAGACCGGCTTCGAACGCGGGTAAGTCGTCGCCGTGGCCCCAGACGTACGGCACGACGCGCTCCTCGGCGGGGATGACGCGTTCGAGTTCGACCGAGAGGTCCGGATACTCGTCTATGAGTCCCCCGAGTAGGAACTCGTCGGCGTCGATGACGAACTCCGCGATGATACTCATATCGAAACGGAAGGTCGGCGAGACGAAAGCTACTCCGTAACCGGTCGATTCAGTTTCGTGTCCGCTGACGGGTAACGCGGGGTCTCACTCGCCGCGACGAAACCGTTTTCACTGCGCCCGTCGCGGGTCCGCTCGGGGGACTATGCCAAGAGTTACCAGACGGGGGCTCCTCGCCGCCTTCGGAAGCAGTGCGCTCGGACCCGCCCTTCGAGCGAACCGACTCGCCGACTCCGGACCCGAGACGTTCGGCGCGTGGCTGACCGGCGCGAACGAGGTCCCGCCGGTCGAGACAGCGGCGTTCGGGGTCGCGGGCTTCAGACTGGCGGGCGACGAATCCGGCATCGACTACTGGCTTGCCGTCGCCGGAATCGAAAACGCCGAGGAGGCCCACATCCACAAGGGGCCGCCGGACCTGAACGGCAACGTCGTGGCGTACCTGTTCGGGCCGGTGCGGGAACCGGTAGACGAGACCGGCCTGCTGGCGTCCGGCAGACTGGCCGACGACGACGCGATTTGGCCGCTGACCGACGTGGAGGGGATGGCCGACGAGATGCGCGACGAGAACGTCTACGTCAACGTCCACACGACCGCCGATCCGTCGGGGGAGATTCGAGGACAGATACGACCGCTCGGCGGATGAACGCCTGACCGCTGTCGGGGAACGAAATCGCTTTACCGCACAGGTGCCATCGGAGACGTGTGACTCGGGTCTGTCTCGTCGGGTCCGACGGCGTGGACCTCCGCACCGAACTCGTCACGCGGGAGACCGCCCGCGAGGCGTTGGCGACCTACGACCTCCGCGAGGAGTACCGCAACTCGCTGGCGCTCGAAACCATCAGCCTCGGGTCGGCGGTCTCGCTACTGAACGACCTCAACTGGTATCTCGTCCGGTTCACCGACGACGCGCTGGTCCTCGAACCGAGCGTCAGCGAGACCGAGTGGCTCTCTCGGGACCTCGCGGAGGCGGTCCGCGACGGTATCACCGACCCCGACGCGACCGACGAGTATCTGAAGGTGTACGGTCTGACCGCCGAGGGCGACCTCGTGGAACCGATGTACCTGACCCGCCAAGACGGCGCGTTGCCCGACTACGACCTCCGCGACGTGGACGATACCGTAGTCGTGCGGGTGACGGAAGCCGAGTTCGGCGACTGATTCTCGCCTCGGACCGCTCGGTCTCAGACCTCCGCGTCGCGGACGTGTTCGGCGAGTCCGTTGACCTCCTCGCGCAGGACCGACACCGCGCCCTCCTCGTCCGACCAGTTGAACGAGACCCACTCGCGAAACTCGCCCTCGTCGTGACGATTAGGCCGGTTTCTGCGCCGTAAGCCCGCGACCGGTGCGGCCTCCAGCGCGCCGTCGGAGAGGCCGGTCTCGACTTCCACGAGGCCGCGGTACTGCGTGGCCTCCTCGACGCTCGTCCGCTGTATCTCGCACTTCCGGCCTTTGTACGTCCATCGCTTCGCGGTCTGCCAGAGTATCATGGGGACTCTGGCTACGTCGAATCGAGCGGGAGCATATGCTTTTCGGTGCTTCGGCGGGGAAGAAAAGTGGGCGCGTCGGAGGCTCGGTCGGTTACGCGTCGGACGCTCACTCGGGCGCGTCGGACGCTTACCCCGTCACGCGCCGCAGGCCCGCGCCGACGAGGTGGGCGGGAAGCGCGACGACGAGGGCCAACACGAGCGCCCCGACGAGATTCTGCAAGACGATACGCATCGGGGCGCTCGTCGAGGCGGCCGCGACCACGAACCCGCCGAGCGTGAGCGACGCCGCGAGGAGGACGCTGACTAGCACGCCGCTGTTGCTGTAGGAGTTGTACAGCGCGGTCAACGCCATGACGGCGAACAGCGCGTAGGTGAACCACTGCTGGGACCGGAGTCCCGGCGAAACGGTGTAGAGTCCCGCGACGACGACGAACAACGCGAGCGCGAGGCCGCCGTGGTTGCGCGAGGTCGAACGCGACCGACCGAGGAGTGCAGTTCGGAACGAGTATTCCATATTCGTGATATAATATCGGCAGTATTTAAATATTTACTATCGGCAAGAAATAATAATCGGAATCGCGCCCGAAAATCCGTGAGCCTCTCGAAGCGGGCTCAGTCGAACATCCCCGTCGAGAGGTACCGCTCGCCGCTGTCGGGGAACACCGTCACGACCAGCGGGCAGTCGTCGTAGCCGTCGAGCGCACCGCCGTCGGACCGGAGTCCGGACGACGCTTGCACCTCGCCGTCCTCGCCCAACAGGTCCGCGAGTTCGTCGGGAGCCTCCGGGCAGTTCAGTTGCGGTTCGGCGAGGCGGTCGGCGACCCGGCGGGCCGCGACCGACGCCGCGCCCGACGACTGGCCGACGAGGATACCCTCCTCGCGGGCGAGTCGGCGGGCTTCCTCCTCGGCGTCCGCCAGCGCGACCGTCTCGACCGAATCCAGCAGGTCGGTGTCCAGCAGGTCGCTGACGAACCCCGGTCCCATCCCCTGATAGTCGTCGTCGCCGGACTCGCCGGTCGAAAGCACCGCGTTGCGCTCGGGTTCGACCGCGACGACCTCCATCTCGGGGAACTCCTCGCGCAGGCGCGAGGCGGTGCCGGTGATGGTGCCGCCGGTGCCCACGCCTGCCACGAGGGCGTCTATCTCGCGGCCCTCGACCTGTTCGAGTATCTCCTCGGCCGTGGTTCGGTAGTGGGCTTGGGCGTTCGCGGGGTTCTCGAACTGGCCCATCTGGACGACGCCGTCCTGTTCTGCCAAGCGGTCGGCACGCTCGCGGGCGCTCTCCATCTCGCCGTCCACGAGTTCGAGGTCCGCGCCGTAGGCCTTCAGCAGTTTCCGACGCTCGGGCGACTTCGAGGCGGGCATCACGATGGTCAGGTCGTAGCCCCGCGCCGCGGCCGCGACAGCGAGGCCGATGCCGGTGTTCCCGCTGGTCGGTTCCACGAGGCGGTCGCCCGGCGAAATCTCTCCGGCGCGCTCGGCGGCCGCGATCATCTCGCGGGCGGGTCGGTCCTTCGCGGACCCGCCGGGGTTGAACCCCTCGACTTTGGCCGCGACGGTCGCGCCCTCCGGCGACGATACCCTCACGAGCGGCGACCCCACCGCATCGAGGATAGAGTCTTTCATTGTTCGGGCGTAGGCACGGGACGTATAAACGAATGGCGGCTGGTGGCAGGACGTGCCGGTAGTCCCGAACTCGGGCGATTTGGACCCACACGTAACGAACGCCGAATCGAACGCTCCCCAGCACTGCCCCGACCCGCACACCTAAACACGTCGAGCGACAACCGAGGGACATGGAGACGACCGAACCGAACCCGACGTGGGACGCCGCGGCGCACAGCGAAGTCGTAGACGCCATCGAGGCTGGCGTCGGCGAAGTCACCTACCGCGTCTGGGGTGCCGACTGGTGTGGCGACTGCCGGGCCGCACTCCCCGACTTCTTCGCGGCGCTGGAGGCCGCGGGCGTCCCAGACGAGGAGGTCGAGGTTTACGAAGTCGACCGCGACAAGGAAGGACCGAACGTCGAAGCCTACGACGTGTCGCTCATCCCGACCGTAGTGGTCGAGCGCGACGACGAGGAGGTCGCCCGATTCGAGGAGTCCGAGGACCGCCCGGCCGCGGAGTACGTCGCCGAGAGGCTCCTCGACGGCGACGTGATGGCCTGACCAGTGATGACGCCGAACTCAGATGCGGTACTGCCGCATCGTTTTGTGGATAGTTCGTCGCTGAGTCATTACTCGTCCGAATCGTCGTCGTGGAACCACTGGTCGGTCCACCGGAGGGTGCCGTTGACCACCAACGGTGCGAAATCGTCGCCGATTTTAGCGTCGACCTCTCTGAGTTGGTGTGTCGACTGTAATGACGCAGGGGCGACGTAGGATTCTGGACTCTCCTCGTTCCGGAAGTACGGCGTAACGACCATACCGTGGGAGCGGTCCGGGGGATTGTAACTTATGATCTCTGCTTCGACTGTTTCGTCCGGGTCGGGGCGATCTTCCGAGTCGAACTCTAACGCTGCTATCACCGGCGTGGCATCTCTACACTGTGCCACCGTGACGTTCGGATCGCCGACCACGACGTAGTGGTGTCCGATACTGGTGTACTCGTCTACGACTTCGAGTGCGCCCCCGACACCGAACCCGTAGTTGAGCAGTCGTGCAAACGTTTCGCCGACTTCGAGCGCGCCGAGATTACCGACATCGCCCCAGCTCACGATTGCGGCGCGTGCCCCCGCTTCCAAGAGTGCAATTCCTTGATCGTGCGACCGACATGCGTTGAGTAGCACCGTCGTCGCACCGGTCTCCGGGAGCGTCTCGGCGTCGAGGAGACCGTCGGGGCACTGTAGTCCCCGACCGTCTACGTGGCCGATGAAGTGGAACAAGTCGTGGTCTTCAGACAATAGCGCCCGAAGCTCGTCGGTCGAGACGCCGAAGCGACAGTCCACGTCGAACGGGACTACGTCTCGATTTCCGTATACTTCCGAGACGGCGTCCCACTCCTCGCGCATCTCCTCGTCGTTGCAGACGACCGTTACCTCGATGACGCCGTCAGTCGATTCCGTTGGTTCGTGTTGGAACGCCGCCGGGTGGAATTTCGACCCGTGAACCGGCGTCCCGTCGCCGACCCACGCTCGCTCCATCGCCTCGGTCTCCGGAAGCGGAACGTACTCGCCGAAGTCGGGGACGCCAGCCGCTCGCTCGTCCGAGTAGTCCGGGAAGTTCGGTTCTGTGGACGTCGAATTGCGTTTGAACGAGTCTAGTGCTTCCAACTCGCGGTCCCGTCGAGCCTCGGAAGATGGAGAAAAATTCGGCGTCGATGGGGATTTCGTACGGATTATCGAGAGGTCGTTGACGATGTACGGTAGAACTTCCATGCTCTCGGCGACGGGGCGAGCGTAGACGACGCGGCCCCATGTCGGTTTGGCTTCGTCTAGCACCGCCTCTGGTATCGAGAGGTAGGTTTCGAGACGTTCCGCCAACGGAGTTTCGTAGAGCGCCTCGGTGTCGAGATCGACGAACGACTCGACCGCTCGGTGTTCGGCGAGGTCCGTCTGGTGAAATCCTTCGGTTCGGGTCACGCAGTCGAGAATGAACGCCTGTTTCAGTACTCGGGCGACCTTGTCTTCGAAGTCGTCACCGTCACCGAACGAGTGACTGAAGCCGTTCTCAGTGGTGAGTCGCGGCACTTCACCGGGGACGACGGTCGCCCCGAGGTAGTACGCCAGCGGGGCGACCGGTAGAACGTACCGGTACTCCGCCGGAACGTGAATCGTAACCCCGGTCTCGGGAACGTCGAGGTCGTCGGGAATCGACAGTTCGTCTCCTCGTTCGATGCGCGGCGGGTGTCCGCGCAGAGAGGGCCACGACCGCTCCGGAGTAGTCGTCTTCGGTGCCGATCCGAACGTCGATACTGCTCGCATAGCCGCTCTCGGTTCGTCGGGCACGGTTACGGTGGTTACGGGAGAAGTATGTATCGACCGCACCCCGACTTCGACGAGGGTTTCGGACCCGAAGTCGAACCGGTGTCGGTTTTCGGCCACGGACAGAGAGAACGACGACTCGATACGGAGGTAGAGAGTGAACAGTGTACCGATATCGAGCAAGTAATCGTCGGCGTCGAACTCCCAATTTCCACTCCGGTCGATGTCGCAGATGTGTGTCCCATCCTGTGCATCTCTGATTCCAATTAGCGGCTTCGTCGGAAGCGTAATACCAGATGTGACGAATCGTCGTGCGACTGTCACGGGGTAGACGAACCGCTCGGTGTCGGTCGGGGTCAACGACACCGGTTCGGGTGTGTGGAGGACGTAGCGATGGCTCTCGATGGGGTCTACTATCTCCACGCCGGGTCGGTCGCCGAGCGAGTCAATTCGTGGTCGCATGCTTCTGAACGTCTCCGCTGGTCTATGGTCGCGGCAAGCAGTCGGGTCGGCTAGTCCGGTTTGCCCGGTCGGTCATAGGGGGAACCAGTCGGTCACTAAGTCGCGACTCGCGACGCGCCAGCGCTCCTCGGCGTGGTGGCCGTCGCGGCCGCTGTCGACCGCGCGTATCTCGACCACGGCGTCGAAGTCGTCGGCGATTCGTTGGACGCGCTCGCTGTCGTACGGTTCGGTCAGGACGTAGTGGCCCATCGCGTCGTAGTCGGTGACGTAGCCGGTGACGACTTGGAGACAGCGGCGCACGACGCCAGCGTCGTAGTGTTCGAAGAGCGCCCCGAGCGAATCGACGCCGACGCGCAGTTGGGCCGGACGAAGCCCGCCCGCGTGGCGGTTGAACGTCGCCATCGACTCGGCCAGTTCCGCCTGCAGGCCAGCGAGTTGCGGGTCCACGACGCGCCGCTCCGAGAGGTCGCCCAGCGGCGGCGTCTCGGGCGGGTCATCGCTCTCTACGACCGACCGAGGAGGCGACGCGTGGTTGACGATCTCGGTCGTCTCGCCGAACTCGCCGGGCGTCTCGTCGGGGTCGGGGAGGCGCTCGACGACGCTCTGGGCGCTCGCGTCGGTCACCGCGAGGAGCCGGTACCGCTGTTCGTCGGTCCCCCCGAGCAGTCCCGCGCTGGCTTCGGTAAACAGGCGGCGCGGCGCGTCCCCGACCACCAAGAGGTTACACCCGTCGGCCTTCAACTCCCGTAGCACGTCGAGAAACCGAGGAGGCTCCTCCGAGGCAGTCACATCGTCGCCCGAGCCGCTCCCCCGATACCCGGAACTCCCTGCACTCATTGAGCAACCGGTTGCAGATGTATAGTTAATAAACTTTCGCACCGACGAGAGCAGAAATCTGGACTCCGAATCGGTCGATTCGCCGGGGTTTTCGCGGCGAGAATCCTAGTATGCGGTAAAATACCGTGTATGCCTCGATATCCAATTAGGACAACCATTAACACCGACTTCGTGTGAACTGTTACCACGATGGTTCGGACTGATTCCTACCGACCGGGGACCGCGACCTACGAGTGCAACGACTGTCTGGAACGCGTGCGGTCGAGCGACTTTCCGGGACCGTGCCCAGAGTGTGACGGTGAGATGCGGAACATCGCCGTCCCGCGGGAGTGAGACGTTCGCTCCGACGCTCCTCGTCGGCTACCGACCCGATTCAGGCGTTCCCGTCGGCCCAGTCGAGCGCCGCGGCGAGGTCTGTCTCGGGCGGCGAGCAGGCGAATTCCCGGCAGACGTAGACTGTCGGCTCGCCGTCCCTCTGGCCGCGCTCGGCCCAGATGGGCGGGATATCGGCGAGGTCAAGCCGGTCGAGCCACGTCGATAGCTCGTCGTCGGTCGGCGGTCTGCGCGACAGCAGGCGCGTCGGCAGGTAGCGGTCGGCGAGTTCGTCGCGCCACGACTCGGGTAGCTCGTCGGCGACCGCGGTAATCTCCAGCGACCCGCGAGCGTAGCGGTCGGCCGCCAACGCGAGCGACGCGTGCTGGAGCGGGTTCGACCGAATCTCCCGTCCTCGGGTTTCGAGGACGCGCTCGGCAACGTCGGCGTACTCGTCGTGTCGGGCGCTCTCGGCGTTCGCGTCGGGCCTGAACGCCGCGAGCGCGAGGAGGGCGTCAGTCGCGACGCCCAAGCTGGAGGGCGTCGATTGGTCGTGTGGCTCTTGGGGGCGAGCGACTAGCTCCTCGCCGCGTTCGGGGGTGAAGTAGATGGTCCCGGCCTCGGCGTCCCAAAACTGGGCGACGATGGCGTCCGCGAGGTCGAGCGCGAAGCCGAGGTGGTCGGGGTCGCCCGTGGCCTCGTAGCAGTTCAGCGCGCCGCGCGCGAGGAAGGCGTAGTCTTCGAGGTAGCCCTCGATGGCCACGTCGCCGTCCTTGAAGCGTCGGGACAGTCGCCCCGTCTCGCCGTCCTCGTGCCACAACTCCTCGCGGACGAACCCGAGCGCGTCCGCGGCGAGGTCGGCGTAGTGGTCGTCGTCGAGGACGAGCGCGCCCTCCGCGAGCGCCGAAATCATGAGGCCGTTCCAGCCAGCCAGCACCTTCTCGTCGCGCCGGGGTCGAACGCGCTCCTCGCGGGCGGCGAAGACCTGTTCGCGGGCGGCCTCGACGGTCTCCTCGACTTCCTCCTCGGACAGGTCGTACTCGTCGGCGAGGTCCGGAATCGACTCGCTGACGGTCAGGACGGTCTTGCCCTCGAAGTTGCCCGACTCGGTGACGCCGAAGCGGTCGCAGAAGAGGTCGGCGGCGGTCTCGGCGTCGATGTCGGCGTCACCGTCCGCGCCCTCCCAGTCGTCGCCCTCGATGGCGTCGCGGATTTGGTCGGGCGTCCAGACGTAGAACTTGCCCTCCTCGCCGTCGCTCTGAGCGTCGAGCGTGCTGTAGAACCCGCCTTCCGGATGGGTCAGTTCGCGCTCCACGAACTCGAAGGTCCGTCGTGCGGCGGTCGCGTAGCGGTCGTCGCCCGCGACCTGATACCCGGCGAGCATGGCGCGCGAGATTTCGGCCTCGTCGTAGAGCATCTTCTCGAAGTGGGGCACGACCCACTCGCGGTCCACGGTGTAGCGGTGGAACCCGCCGCCCAACTGGTCGAACAGGCCGCCGTCGGCCATCGCGGAGAGGGCTTCCGTGGCGACCGCGCGGTACTCCTCGGCCGTTTCGTCGTCCGCCCCGCCCTCGCGCTCGGCGCGCTCGGCGGCACGCAAGAGGAGGTGGATTCTGCCCGCTTGGGGGAACTTCTGACCGGTTCCGAACCCACCGTGTTCGCGGTCGGCGCTTCGGACCGCGGCGTCGGCCGCCGTTTCCAGCAGGTCCGCGCCGGGTGCCTCGCCGGGGTCGGGGACGGATTCGAGTTCGCCCTCGATGGCGTCGGTCCACTGGTCGGCCCGGCGGTCCATCTCCCGGCGCTCGTCGTCGTCGGCCCACGACTCGGCGATGTTTTCGAGGAGTTCGCCGAAGCCGGGTTGGCCGCGCTTGGCCTCCTTGGGGAAGTAGGTCCCGACGTAGAACGGGCGGCCGTCGGGCGTGAGCCACACCGACAGGGGCCACCCGCCACGGCCGGAGACGGCCTGACAGATGGTCTGGTAGATGCTGTCGAGGTCGGGGCGCTCCTCGCGGTCCACCTTGATAGGGACGAAGTTCTCGTTGAGGAGGTCGGCTATCTCCTCGTCCTCGAAGCTCTCGTCTTCCATGACGTGACACCAGTGACACGCCGAGTAGCCCACCGACAGGAAGATGGGCACGTCGCGCTCCGCGGCGGCGTCGAGCGCGGCGTCGTCCCACGGTTGCCAGTTGACCGGGTTGTCGGCGTGCTGGCGGAGATAGGGGCTTTCCTCCTCGTCGAGTCGATTGCGCGCGGTGGGGTCGGCGTCGGTGTTCGTCATGTTTCGAGCGAGGGGCTTGAGCGACGTAAAGGCGGGGTTCGCGGCCACGCAGGGCGTCGATGGGTGTCGGTTTTCGAGGTTTCGGGGACTTTCGAGGCGGTCTCGGCTCCGAGAGTCGCGGGTACGTTCCCCGGAAATTCGGTCGTCGCCGTTCTGGCCGCCGCCGAAGACACCAGTACACCGACTCGAAGACTCCCTATACAATGCTAAAACATAGGCACACAATCTCGACTTCGCCACGCTATCACGAACCACTTGGAAATCCGAGGAGTGAGTTTTTCATTGCGCGAGCGAGAACCCTCCTACATGGGCGTGAGGCCACCATCGTCGAACTCGGACGAGGGTCCCGACGTTATCGAATTCGGCATCGCCGAGGTCGCGGCCGAACTCGACGGCGGGAACCTCTCGTTTCCGGCGACCGGCGACGAAATCGTGCAGGCACTCTCGGACCCGCGCATCAAGTACGACGCCGACGGCCACACCGTGCCGCTCTCGGAGGCCGTCTCGGACGTGGAGCGCGAGGAGTTCGAGGACAAACAGGAGTTCCTGAACGCCCTCCACCCAGTCTTCGAACACTATCGGAACTCCCGGACGCCGAGCGTCATCGAGCGCGTTCGGTCCGCCTTGCCACTCTGAATCCGGAACGCTGTCTGTTTTCCCACGGATTTCTGATTCGGTATCGAGTTCGGTTCGGGATGGTGCTTCATTTAGGCGGTGACCGCACGGCAACAGCAGACTGCACCGCGACCCCAGACCACGCTATTGCCGACAAAAAGGAGTCTCCCGCACCGCCCCGCACGGCACCGCTCCTCGTCCTCCCCAACCGCCTACGTTGCTCGGTCGCTTCGCTCCACTGCGCTACTCGGCCCTCGCGCGCTTGGCGAACCACGAGGGTTCGCCAGCACGCGCCGGGTGGTCCGTAGAACCGCTCACGTTCGGTGGTCCGCCGGGTACCGTGCGCCGGGAGGGCTGTCGAGGAGTCCCGACCGAACTCCTCGCCCGCGGCTCACTGCCCGTCCACGTCGGCCTCCGCCTCGGCGTCGTCTTGGAGTTCCGTCCGGCGAATCTTCCCCGTCACGGTCTTGGGAAGCTCTTCCACGAACTCGATTTCGCGGGGGTACTCGTGGGCCGATAGCTCCTCGCGGACGTGAGTCCTGATGTCGTCTTTCAGGTCTCCGGAGGGGTCCGCGTCCGCGCTCGGGACGACGTAGGCTTTCACGATGTTGCCGCGCTCGCGGTCGGGCTTGGGCACGACCGCGCCCTCTGCGACCGCGGGATGCTCGCCGAGCGAACTCTCGACCTCGAAGGGACCGATGCGGTAGCCCGACGAGATTATCACGTCGTCTGCTCGGCCCTCGAACCAGAAGTAGCCCTCGTCGTCTTTTCTGGCGAGGTCGCCCGAGAGGTACCACTCGCCGTCCGGCCCCTCCACGAAGCAGTTGGCGGTCTTCTCGGGCTTGTTCCAGTACTCCGCGAAGAAGCAGGGGAAATCGGGGCGCTCCGCGATTTCGCCCGTTTCGCCCGGTTCCACCGGTTCGCCGGTTTGGGGGTCCACCACGTCGGCCTCGATGCCGGGCAGGGGTTTGCCCATGCTCCCCGGTTTCAACTCCATCGTCGGGTAGTTGTTGATGACCATGTTCCCCGTCTCGGTCTGGCCGTAGGTGTCGTGGACGGTGACGCCCAGCGTCTCCTCGCCCCAATCGACCACGCCCGCCGAGAGCGGTTCGCCGATGGAGAGGGCGTGGCGCAAATCGAGGTCCGCGCCGTCCAGCACCTCGTCGTTCTCCCGGAGCATCCGGTAGGCCGTGGGCACGCTGAACAGCACCGAGATGGGGTACTCGTCCAGCAGGTCGGCCCACTCCTCGGCGTCGAACTCGCCCTCGTAGGTGAACAGCGACGCGCCCCAGAACCACGCGCCGAGCGCGTTGATGGGACCCGTGAGCCATCCGAGGTCGCCCGTGGACCAGTAGAGGTCGTCGGGTTGGAGGTCCACCGCGTACTTCTGTGTCGCGGCGACTCCGGCGACCCACCGCTGTTTGTGCAGGACGCCCTTCGCCAGTCCGGTCGTCCCGCTAGTGTAGTAGAGCAGGGCGTCGTCTTCTCCGCCGGTCCGGGCCGCCTCGTACTCGTCGCTCGCGGCGTCGAGCGCGTCCGAGAACGCGACATCTCGGTCACCGACGCCTTCGCCGCGGTCCACCACGACGACGTGTTCGACCGAGGAGACATCGGCCAGCGCCTCGCCGACCGTCTCGCGGTTGTCGCTGGTCGTCACCACGACCGAGGCGTCGCAGTCGTCCAGTCGGTAGGAGATGCCGTCGGGACCGAACCGCTCGTTGACGCCGCCGAAGACGGCACCGCGCTTGAGCGTCCCGACCAGCGCCACGTAGTGTTCCGGAATTCGGGGCATGTACGAGAACACGCGCTCGCCGCGTTCGACGCCCAACTCTTCGAGGAGGTTGGCGAACCGGTTCGACCGGTCGGCCAGTTCCGCGAAGGTCAACGTCGTCAGTTCGCCGTCGGTCCCGACCTGCCGGAGCGCGACGTTCTCTCCTCGCGGCTCCGCCGCTCGGCTTTCCGAGGCGCTTCGCGGCTCGCTCTCTGCGTGGCGGTCGCAGACCTCGTGGCCCACGTTGAGTTCGCCGGGCGCGTCCCAGTCGGCCTCGTCGTACACATCGTCCCACGAGAACGATTCGCGCACTTTGTCGTAGTCCGAGAGGTTGTGGCTCTCTGCCATACGGAACACCATACTCAATTAACAGAAATAATTCTACCGTCGATTTCCGTCCGCGGGAAACTAACGGTCCGTCGATGGCGCGCGGCCACTCACTCCAGTCGCCGCATCTGCTCGCGGTGGAGCGTCACGATGAGGTCCGAGAGGACCCCGAACATCAGCAGTTGCACGCCGAAGAGGATGGCGAACGCCGCGACCACCGCCAGCACCTCGTGGCTCTCGCGGGGGACCTTCACAAACCACTCGTAGCCGACGTAGCCGCCGACGGTCACGCCGACTAGCGAACTCGCCACGCCGACGCTCCCGAAGTAGAACAGCGGGTTGCTCGTCTTCGCCAGTTGATAGAGGGTCACGAGGATGACCCCGCCATCCCGAATCGGATGTAAGTTCGTGTCCGACTCGTCGGGCCGGGCCTCGTAGCGAATCGGCACCACCGTCGTCGGCACGCCGTGCTTGACGCACTCGACGGCGAGTTCGGTCTCGACGCCGAAGCCGTCGGCGTCCAGATAGAAGTTCTCCACCGACTCGCGGGTGAAGGCTCGGTAGCCGCTCAGGATGTCCTCGAAGTCCTTGCCGTGGATGGTTTGGAACACCCAGTTGAACAGGCCATTGCCGAACTCGTTGAACCGACTCATCGCGCCCTCCTCCATGTCGGCGAAGCGATTGCCGATGACATGTTCGTACTCGCCGTCGAGGAGCGGTTCCAACATGGCTTCGGCGTCCTCCGGGCGGTAGGTGCCGTCGCCGTCGAGCATCAGGACGTACTCGGCGTCGATGTGGTCGATGGCTTCCCGGACTGCTTGTCCCTTTCCGGACCCCGACTGGTACATGACGCGGGCCCCGTGTTCGCTGGCGACCTCCGTCGTCCCGTCCGAGGAGTTCCCGTCGATGACGAGGACGTTCTCGTACCCGCGACTCGTGAACCCGTCGATAACCTCGCCGATGGTCTCGGCTTCGTTCAAGGTCGGGATGAGAACGCAAACCTCCTCGCTGTCGGCCATTGGAAGGCAGTGGTCACCACGAGCGCAAAAGGCTTACTCTATCAACTTTTCCCCGAGGCCCGGTGTGAGTCACAGTCCGTGGCCGTCGGATTCTAAGACGAACTATCGTCGTATTCCCGAACGTTACCGACTCGAAACTGACCGAGGCGCACTCTTGGCGTCGATTTTCTCCTGTCCGGGTGCCGATTATCAGGACTGAAAACAGACGAATGTTATATATATCGTTGGTGGTACGTCCACGTTGGGAAAGTTCCCGAATACAAAACGGTCCGAATAATGACACGGAATTATCTCTCGGCGGTAAAAGATAGAATCGAGGGCGCGGTCAACGACCGCGGTCAGGTGGGTATCGGTACGCTCATCGTCTTCATCGCGATGGTGCTGGTCGCCGCAATCGCGGCGGGCGTGCTCATCAATACGGCAGGATTCCTCCAGACCAAGTCCGAACAGACTGGTCAGGAGAGCAGCGCACAGGTCTCGAACCGCGTGCAGGTCGTCAGCGCGTTCGGTGACGTCGCCAACGAACGAGTCGAAACCATTAATCTGACGGTCATGCGCGGCTCCGGGTCCGACGACATCAATCTCTCGTCAGCCACGATAGAGTGGATCGGTCCGGAGAAGGCAACGACACTGGTCCACAACAACAAGGAACCGAAGACGCTGAACGGGACCGAATTCAACGTCAGTTCCATCAAGGACCCCGACGGCTCCGAGCCGGTACTGAACACGCAGGACGACCGATTCAAGATTACGATGGACGCGACCGCAATCTCCAGTGCCCTCGGTGAGGGCGAGGAGGTCAAACTCAAGCTCACTACCCAGTACGGCGCAGTGACGCTCTATCGTGCGAACGTGCCCCAGTCGCTCTCCCAAGAGAGCGCGGTCACGGTCTAATCGGTAGCGACCTTCCTCTCACTTTCGTCCTGTCCGTGCTGTTTTTTAGCACTACGCCAACGAGGAGACGCTGGTCTGTGGTCCGGCCGACGAACGACCAACAGTATGTTATACTCCGATTCCATACCCGGTCGTATGAACTCTCTCGTGGCCGCCGCCGGGGCGCTCGTCGCCGCCACGGCGCTGCCGTATCTCGCGTATCTGGCCCTCTACGCCGTCGTCTCGCCGAGCGGGTCGCCCGCAGACAAGCGCGACGACGAACCGAGCGTCAGCATCGTCCTCCCGACGTACAACGAGTCGGGCATCATCGAGAAGAAACTCGACGACGTGGTGTCGCTGGACTACCCGATGGAGAAAGTCGAGTTGGTCGTCGTGGATTCGAGCGACGACGAGACGCCGGAACTGATAGCGGAGTACTTCGCCGACCGCGCCCACCCCGACCTGAACCTCATCCGCGAGCAGGAGCGCCGGGGACTCGCGCCCGCGCTCAACGACGCCTACGCCGCGGCCGACAACGAGATGGTCGTCAAGACCGACTGCGACTCCTACGTCGCCGACGACGCGCTCCGAGAAGCGGCCGCCAACCTCGCGGACCCCGACGTAGCCGCGGTCACGGGCCAGAACGCCGAGGTCCTCGGCGGGAGCGAGGTCGAGGCCGGGTATCGGGGCGTGCAGGCCCACATCCAGACGCTCGAATCGCACCTCGACTCGACGCTCATCTTCCACGGTCCCTTCTCGGCGTTCGCGAACGACGCCATCGTCCCCATCGACCCCAACTCGCTGGCCGACGACACCGAGTTGGCGCTCAAGATTCGCCGGGGCGGCGACCGCGTGATATTCGACCCCGCGGTCCGGTACAAGGAGGCCTCCCATTCGGACTTCGGCAAGCGCCGCCTCCAGAAGGACCGCCGCGGGATGGGGCTGATTCGCCTGCTCGCCCAGCACCGCGACGCGCTCGGCAAGTACGGTAACTACGGGAAGTTGGTCCTGCCGTTCAACTGGTGGTTCATGGTCGTCTCGCCGTGGTTGGTCGCGCTCGACGTGTTGGCCGTGACCGCGGCCGGAATCGCGGTCGCGGGCCCGGTCGGACTCGCGGTCCCGGCCGCGCTCGCCGGGTTCGTCTGGCTCGGTCAGAAAGACCTGCTTGGACCGCTTCAGGCAGTCTACGCGGTCTTCGACTCGCAGGTCTCGCTGCTCCACGCCGCGATAGAACTCCTCCGCGGGAAGGGCGACGGGACGTGGGAAGTGGACGAGGAGCTACGGGAAGCGTTCGACTGAGGACCGCCGATGAAGATTCTACAGGTCACACCGCGCTACCCGCCCCACACCGGCGGCGTCGAGACCCACGTCGCCGAAATCAGCGAACGGCTGGCGGCCCGCGGCCACGACGTGACGGTGTTCGCGGCCGACGCCGACGAGGAGCTTCCGCGGCGCGAGACCCGCGACGGAGTTCGTGTGCGGCGGTTCCGCGGGTTCGCGCCCGGCGGCGCGTTCCACGTCGCGCCCGGTATCTGGCCCGCGGTCCGGCGGGCCGACCCGGACGTGGTTCACGCGCACAACTACCACTCGCTTCCCGTCTTCTTCGCGGCGCTCGGGACCGCAGTCGGGGCCAGCGCCGGAGGTGAAAGCGGGGACGCCCGGTTCGTCGTGACGCCCCACTACCACGGCGGGAGCGCGAGCGGGTTTCGGGACAAGTTGCTCTCGCTCTATCGGCCGCTGGGCGGGTGGGCGCTCGACCGCGCCGACGAGCTAATCGCCGTCAGCGACTGGGAGCGCGAGCAGTTGCGCGCGGACTTCGGCGTCGAAGCGACCGTGATTCCCAACGGACTGAACGTCGAGCGATTCGCCGACGCGACGCCCGAGGAGCGCGACCGACCGTACCTCCTCTGTGTCGGGCGACTGGACGAGTACAAGGGCGTCCAGCACGCGATTCGCGCCCTCCCGGAACTGCCCGAGTACGACCTGCTGGTCGCCGGGTCGGGGGACTTCCGCGAGGAACTGGAGACAGTCGCTCGTCGGGAGGGCGTCGCCGAGCGCGTGACGTTTCTGGGCTACGTCGCCGACGAGCGCCTGCCGGGGCTGTACGCCGGGGCCTCGGCGTATATTCTCGTCTCGTCGTTCGAGGCGTACGGCATGACCGTCGCCGAGGCGCTAACGAGTGGGACCTCCTGCATCGTCCGGACTGGAAGCGCACTCGACGACTGGGTGTCGGACCCCGGCGTTGTCGGCGTCGAGACGGTGGACCCTTCGACAATCGCGACCGCGGTCGGCGAGGCACAGGACGCCGTTCCCAGCGGCACACGAGTCCTGACTTGGGAGACCGTCGTGGACGAAATAGAGGCTCAGTACTGAGCGTGTACGACTCGAAAGCGGCGAAGTTATACCTCCAAAGCGCAACTGGCCAAGCAATGAAGCCGAACGTCCTCCTGATAGTCCTCGACAGTGTCCGGGCGGGCAACACGAGCCTGCACGGACACGAACACGAGACAACGCCGTTTCTCGAGACGTTCGCCGAGGAGGCGACGGTCTACGAGCAGGCCCGGTCGCCCGGCACGTGGAGTCTTCCGAGCCACACCAGCATGTTCACCGGCCTTCACGTGGAAGAACACGGCGTGACGCGGGCGAAACACTCTCTCCGTCCGGGTCACACGATCTTCGAGAGTCTCCGCGACGACCACGGCTACGAGACGGGCGTCTTTTCGGAGAACACGTGGATTACCGACATGGACGTGGGGCTGAAAGATGCTTTCGACACTGTCGAGGGTGCCCGAAATCTCCCGTACCCCGACGCGGTGGACCCGAGTAACTTCGTGCTGACCGAGGGACAGGGGCAGTATCTCGCGTATCTCAAGCATTGTCTCGACAGCGATTCGACCGCACAGTCGCTGGCCAACGGCGTCGTCACGAAACTTGCGTGGGACTATCCACGTTACCTCCCTGACTCGCTCACCGCGAGTACGCCCGCAGAGGTGTACGCCGACCTTTTCCTCGACTGGGAGGACGAGCGCGACGGCCCGTGGGCCGCCTGCATCAACTTCATGGACGGCCACCTCCCCTACGAACCCGACGCCGGTCACGACGGCTGGGGCGGCGAGCAACTCCGAGACCTCCAAGAGGAGATGACCGACCAAGTGTGGGAGTTCAACGGCGGGCAACGTCCGTGGTGGCAGCGCAAGGCGCTGGAAGGGCTGTACGACGGAACCATCCACCAGATGGACAACCAAATCGGTCGCGTCGTGCAGACGTTGAAGCAACGCGACGAACTCGACGACACGCTGGTCGTCGTCACGTCCGACCACGGCGAAGGGTTCGGCGAGCCGAGTCGCGTCCGACCCGGCGCACGTGTCGCGGCCCACGGCGCTGGCATCCACGAGGCGCTTCTCCACGTCCCGCTGGTCGTTCGCGCACCCGGTCAGCGCGAGAGTGAACGCGTCGATAGCGTCGCGTCGCTCACGCAGTTCCCGGAAGCGGTTCACGCCGCACTCGACGACGAGTGGGAAGACGACGCGTTCGTCCCTGACGGACCGGTCGTGGCCTCCTCGCACGGTCTCGAAGAACCGATGGAGGAGCGCGCCAAGAAGTACTGCGGCGACCTCTGGCGGTTCAACGGCGACGCGTATGCAGTGTATCGCGACGATGAGGAGTTCGTCCGCAAGGACGTAACGTGGCGCGACGAGGCGGCGTCGGTTCTCGTTTGCGACGCGAAGGCCGCGAGCAAGACGGGTACCGACGAAGCACGCGAGAGAGTCGAAGAAGTGTACGAGACTATCGAAGACCTCGGGGTACGCGACGAGAGCGAAGGGATGGGTGACGTAGACGAGGCGACGCAGAAACGACTCGAAGACCTCGGGTACGTCTGACCGCTGACCTTAGACCGGGAGCGTTCTTCGGACTTTCTGGCTGACGATTCTCGTGGCGACCGGACCGAAGACAGTCGGATGGCGGCGAGTGAGATAAGCGAGCCACTCGAAGTGTTCCGTGGTGGACATCCCGTCGCCGGTGTCCTCGTCGTAGTGCGGAACGGCCTCGCGGTCGAGTCGGACGATGGTTCCGCCGATCTTCTCGACCCTGATAGCGAAATCAGTGTCACCGCCGTGGTGTCTCGTCTCATCGAACCCGCCGACGGCGCGCCAGAGGTCCCTGTGGAAGATCATCAATCGCCCGATTATCCACCGAAGCGGCGGAAAGTCGGCGAGTCCGGCGAGCGTCCGTTCGTCGATTCTGTCGATTGTTTCGGCGACCGTCGTGCTCGGGAAGTCGATATCGTCGTCAGCGATGACGATCCAGTCGTTGCTCGCGGCTTCTACGCCAGCGTTTCGAGCGACGTTGAGGCCGTCGTCCCGACGGACGACGACTTCAGCCTCAGACGGTACCGTGTCGGTAGTATGAATCTCGTCACGGGCGGTCGGAACGACGATAGAGATGTTGTCGTACATAAATCCTCGAAGGGTCGTTAGAGTGTTTTCGTGGGAAAACTTATAACTGAACCGCAACACACTTGCGGGTCTACTGTACACGATTCAACAACGAATGACCAACATCGCTCTCGTCGTTCTCGACACTCTGCGGAAGGATGTCTTTGACGAGTACTTCGACTGGTTACCCGGTCGACGATTCGAGCATGCGTACTCAACGAGTCATCGAACCGTTCCAGCACACGCCTCGCTGTTTACGGGCAAGTACGCGAGCGAGATCGGCGTCGGTGGTGAACACGAACACCTCGACTGCGAGGAGCAGGTCTTGGCCGAGCAGCTCCAGAGCGTCGGTTACACCACTCGCGCGTTCAGTGCTAATCCCTACGTTTCACAGCAGTTCGGCTACGACCGAGGGTTCGAACACTTTGGGGGTAGTTGGCGACTCGACTCGTTTGACGACGACGTGTTCGACTGGGGCGTATTCATCGCCAACTCGCAGGACGAAGGACCGATCCGATACGCACGCGCGCTCTGGAACTGTGTCGTCTCGGACTGCGACACCCTTCAGTCGCTCGCGCACGGCGCGACGCTGAAACTCTACGACACGGGGGTCGGACCATTCGAGATGGACGATGGAGCGAAGAACGCGCTCGACGTCGTCCGGAACACGCCGTTTGGCGACGACGAGTTCTTCTTCCTGAATCTGATGGAGGCCCACGCGCCGTACAACCCGCCGTCCGAGTTCCGGACCGTTGAGGAACCCGAGTTCGACGGCATCAGCGCGACGCTCGGAGACGACAACAACGTGGACACGGACCGTCTTCGCCAGAGTTACGAAGATAGCGTCCGGTATCTCTCGGACGTTTACCGCGACATCTTCGCGGAGCTTCGAAGCGAGTTCGACTACGTAATCACGCTCGCGGACCACGGCGAACTGCTCGGCGAACACGGCGCGTGGAACCACTGTTACGGCGTCTTCCCTGAACTCACCCATGTCCCGCTAGTGGTCTCCAGCGACGAACACGAAGTCATCCGAGACCGAACGGTAGTGAGCCTCCTCGACGTCCACAGGACGGTCCTCGACCTCGCTGGCGTGTCCGGCGACTCCCGCGGCCGCGACCTGCTGGACGACCCCGAATCGGGAGCGTTCCTCGCCGAGTACCGAGGGCTGACGCCGCGGCAACTCGACCGACTCGAAGGCGAGGGGTTCGACTACGAGACGCTCACCGCCTACGACGAACCGCTCGACGGTCTCGCGGCCCCCAAGGACTACTACGGGTACGAGACCCGTGACGGATTCATCGAGACGGGGACGTCGCGGTCTTCGAATCCGTGGGAACGGCTTGACGCGCTCAGGGACGAGTTGTCCCGCGACGAAGCAAGCGGCGCTCGCGGCGACGTCTCCGACTCGGTACTTAAGCAACTGGAAGACCTCGGATACACATGAGGTTCCGAGCGTCGCCCAAATGGAATCCATCGATATTAAAAGGGGATGCCGCATAGTACCTGCAAATGACGCTCGTCGTACTCGGACTCGACGCACTCGACGCCGCCCTCGTAGACGATTTCGGCCACGACGTGTACCGGCTCTCGACCCACGGGAAGATGGAGTCGGTCGCCTACATGTTCGACGACCGACCCCACACGGGCGAGGTATGGCCGACGGTCGCTACCGGTCTCCACCCGAGCGAACACGGTATCACCGGCGGCGGCGAGAGCAGTTGGAGCAATCCCGTCGTCGAACTCGCCTCTCGGCTCATCGACCCTCTCAATCTCAAGATGGGGACCCGAAACAAGTTGGGCGACGTCGTAGAGAACGTGACCGGTGCGAGTTGGGAACTCGCCACCGTTTCTGACCCGACGTTCTTCGACGGTCCAAACCGGGTCGTCCACAACTGGCCCGGCGTCCACCGAAACGAGGAGCTTCACCGGGTGTGGGACGTTATCGAAGACGGGATCCGGAGTGGCGAGAACAACATGCCCCGCGAGGTGTACGAGCGAAAAATAAAGGGCATCGCCGCCGAGGAGTTCGGCTGGATTCGCGAGATGCTGAATCACGACTTGTCGCTGGTCGCCTCGCACATCCACGTCCTCGACGCCTTCGGTCACGCCTACTACGACGACCGAGAGAACCTCTGTGCTGTCTACGAGTGGTGTCAGGCCCATGTGCAGGAGATTCTCGACGAGATGGATGACGACGACGAGATGCTGATTCTCAGCGACCACGGCATGGAGACGACATGGACCGACGGTCAGAACGACCCCGGAACCCACTCGTGGCGCTCGTTCTCGGCGAGTACGCTCGACACCCGACCAAAGGACGTTCACGACGTGAAGTCGTGGGTTGAGGCGCACGTTGAGGACGTGACCACCGAACAGTCGGAACTCGACCTCCCGGAGGAGCAACTTCGACAGCTTGGCTACATCGAATAATGGCGGACGCAGGCGACATGAATCTCGGGCTGGAGAGCCTGAAGGGATTCGCTGGTAAAATACTCCAAGCGGTCCTCGGCTTTGCGGGGACGATAATCTTCGCCCGCGTGCTCGGCCGGAGCGACTTCGGCGGGTTCTACTTCCTGCTGTCGCTGGTCTTCATCGCCGACCGGCCGATCAGAGGATTCGGACAGGCCGTGGAGAAGCGCTATTCCGAGGCCGGAGCGCGCAAGCGCGAAATCGCTGGCGGTGCGATACTCTTGACCGCGGCGGCGCTCGTCGTCGCTGGCGTCGTCGTCTTCGCATTGCGTGACCTACTCGTCCAGAAGACGAATCTCGAGCAGGCCCCGGTAGTATTCGTGGCATTGTTCGTCGCGTTCGGCGTCTTCTACCCGGTACAGAAGATGCTTGGGGGAGAGGGGTGGATATCGAAGCAGACGTGGAACGATACACTCCGGTCGGTGCTAACCCTGCCGCTCCAACTCCTGTTCGTGTTCGCGGGGTTCGGCGCGGCAGGGATGGGCTACGGACTCGCAGCGGCGACCCTGCTCGTCGTCCCGGTCGCGCTGTACTTCCTCCGAATCAGACCGAGCGTCCCCTCGCGCTCGACCGTCGCGTCGCTCTGGTCGTACGCTCGGTACAGCACGGTAGCCGCGTTCGTCGGCAAGGCCTACGACCGGTTCGACGTGCTTCTGCTCGGGACGCTCCTGACGACGGGCGCGGTCGGAAACTACGAGGCTGCGTACAAACTCACGGTTCCAGCGACGTTCCTCGCCAGCGTCGTCGCCTCCGGACTCGCGCCCAAGGTGTCGAACCGCCACTCGAAGGAACAAGACGTGAGTATCGACGTGACAAACGGAGTCTCGTACGCTAGCCTCCTGTCGATTCCTCTATTCTTCGGTGTGCTGGCGATTCCGAGATCGCTCGTCGTGACCGCCTACGGTTCCGAGTATGCTGGGGCGGCGGTGTTCCTCGTCGGTCTCGCGCTCTACCAGTTGCTCTACTCTCAAACTTTGATGTACCAGCACGCCCTCTCGGGGCTGGACCTCCCCGACGTCAGGATGCGAATCGACATGCTAACGCTCGCATTTAACGTCGTGGCTGGCGTCGCGTTGCTTACCACCATCGGTGCCATCGGCGTCGTTGTCGCCACTATCCTCGCCGAGAGCGCGAGGTACGCCATGTCGATGCTTTCGGTCAACAGACGCATCGACGGTCTCGACGCGTTCCCCCGGACGCTCTTCGAGCAGGTGTTCGCGGCGGGCGTGATGTTCGTCATCGTTGAGGCTGGACAGCGCGCCATCGTCCTGCGGTCGTGGGTGCAACTCGGTCTCTTGGTCGGCATTGGCGCGGTCACCTACGGCGTCGTGCTACTCGTGGTCAGCCCCGGATTGCGGTTCACGCTCTCGTCGGTCTATCGGGACGCGACGAGCTGAATCCGCCACGGACCCTCGTCGAATTCGTCGCGGGCGTCCACCAATCGTCTGTGAGCAGGCAACGGGAACGACGGAAAATCGTGCTGAGATGATAAGGCTTATGCGCGTTTTCGCATTCCTTCAACTCAATGAGCCAGCAGACTGAGCAGGTCGAGGACTCGTCCGATTCCGTCGGGTCGGTCCTCGACTCGTTCGAGGACTGGTATCACGTCCCCGTACTCGCCGCAGCGCTCTCGTTCATGCTGTGGGTGCGACTCCAGTCGTACGACAAGTTCGTCCAGAACGGTGAAGTCCTGTTCGACGGGAACGACGCGTGGTATCACCTCCGGCAGGTACAGTACACGGTGAACAACTGGCCCTCCACGATGCCGTACGACCCGTGGACCTACTTCCCGTTCGGCACCAGCGTCGGCCAGTTCGGCACGCTGTACGACCAACTCGTAGCGACTGCCGCGCTTATCGTCGGCCTCGGCGACCCCTCCCAGCAGACCATCGCGACGACCCTCCTCGTCGCGCCCGCGGTCTTCGGGACGCTCGTGGCAATCCCGACGTATCTCGTCGGCAAGCGGCTCGGCGGCCGCCCCGGCGGGCTGTTCGGGGTCGTCATCCTCGCGCTACTCCCCCGCACGTTCCTCCGGCGTGGACTCGTCGGCTTCGCCGACCACAACATCGCGGAACCGCTGTTTCAGGCGTTCGCCGTGCTGGCGATGATGGTCGCGCTGACCGTCGCCGAGCGCGAGAAACCGGTGTACGAACTCCTCGCCGACGGCGACTTCGAGGCGCTCCGAAGGCCGTTCGGCTACAGCATCCTCGCCGGTATCGCCACCGCGTTCTACCTCTGGACGTGGCCGCCGGGCGTCCTGTTGGTCGGTATCTTCGCGGTCTTCTTCGGACTGAAGCTCACCGCCGACTACGCCCGCGGCGTCAGTCCCGACCATCTCGCGTTCGTCGGCGCGGTTAGCATGACCGTGACGGGGCTCCTCATGCTGGTGCCGCTCGGCACGTTCGACTTCAGCCCGACGAAGTTCTCGCCGCTCCAGCCGCTTCTCGCGTTCGCCGTCGCGTTCGGCTGTGTCTTCATGGCGTGGCTCGCCCGCCAGTGGGACGCACGCGACCTCTCGACGGCGCTCTACCCCGCGACAGTCGGCGGCATCGTCGTCGCGGTGGTCGGCGTCGTCTACGTCGCGCTCCCGTCGCTGTACAGCCTCGTCAGCAACAACCTCGTCCGAATTATCGGGTTCAGCACTGGTGCGAAGACCCGAACCATCGGCGAGGCCCAGCCGTTCCTCTCGCGGACTCAATCGCAGTTCGGCATCGCGTGGTACGACCTCATCATTCAAGAGTACGGTCTGATGCTGTTCACAGCCGTCCTCGCGGCTGTCTGGATGCTCTGGCGGACCTACCAGTCGGACGACGACCGCGCCGAGTACCTCCTCGTGCTGGTGTGGGCCGCGTTCATCACCGCGGCGGCGTTCACGCAGGTCCGGTTCAACTACTATCTGGCGGTGCCGGTCGCGGTGCTGAACGCCTACTTGGTCGGCCAAGTGATTTCGTGGGCGAAGTTCCCGAGCTTCCAGAACGTCGGCGACATCAACGGCACGCAGGTCTTCGCAATTCTGTTCGTCATCCTGCTCGTCGTTCCGGTACTCGTCATGCCCGCCAACCTCGGTACGGCCCGGTATCCCGACACACCGACGGCGATTGAGACCGGACAGGAAAGTCCGGACGACATCACCAAGTGGAAAGGGTCGCTCGACTGGATGGAGAACAGCACGCCCGCGGAGGGCGACTACGGCAACGCGAACAACGCCGACCAACTCGACTACTACGGCACCTTCGACCAGAGCAACAGCGACTACGACTACCCCGAAGGAGCCTACGGCGTGATGTCGTGGTGGGACTACGGCCACTGGATTACGGTCGAAGGCGAGCGCATCCCGAACGCCAACCCGTTCCAAGAGGGTGCCACGACCGCCGCGAACTACCTCCTCGCCCAGAACGAGTCGGAGGCCAATCAGGTCATCGAGACGCTCGGTGCTCCCAACGAGGAGACCCGATACGTGATGGTCGACTGGAAGATGGCCTCGGTGTACTCGAACGCTGGCGGGAAGTTCTTCGCGCCGCCGACGTTCAAGGAGAACGTCTCCCGGTCGGACTTCTACGAACAGGTCTACCGCCAGAGCCAGCGAGGCGGTCTTCAGCCAGCGTTCAACCTGAAGAGCCAGAACTACTACGACAGCCAGTTGGCGCGGCTCTACCTCTATCACGGCAGTCGCGTCGAAGCCCAACCCATCGTCGTGGACTGGCGCGCTCGCCAAGTCCAGACCCGGACCGGTGAGCCCGTAACCATCAAACTCTCCGAGAGCGGTCCGAACTCGACGCTCGTCCGGCGCTTCCAGACGATGGAGCAAGCCGAAGCCTTCGTCGCTAACGACTCGACCTCCCAAATCGGCGGCATCGCGAAGTTCCCGACCGAGACCGTCGAGGCGCTGAACCACTACCGCGTCGTCCACCAGAGCAACGAGTCGGGCGCGAACAACGCGCGGTGGGCACAGCGACTTCGCACGGAGATGCAACTGCTCTTGCAGGGGAACGCGATTCGCAACCCCAACGCCATCTTCCAGACCTCGCCCTCGTGGGTCAAGACCTTCGAGCGGGTCCCCGGCGCGACGGTGACGGGCACCGGCCCGGCCAACACCACGGTCACGGCGTCGGTTCGCATGTCGCCGGTCGGCCGGAACTCGTCGTTCACCTATCAGCAAGAGGCCCAGACCGGCCCGAACGGCGAGTTCACGATGACGCTGCCGTACTCCTCGACGGGCTACGAGAACTGGGGTCCGGAGAACGGATACACTAACGTCAGCGTCCGCGCGACCAGCCCCTACCAGTTCTACACGCCCCAGAACTTCGAGGAGGGCAACGTGACCTTCCACAACGCCACGGCGCAGGTGACCGAAGCGCAGGTCATCGGCGAGAGTGACGAGACCACTACGGTCGAACTGACCGAGGAGTCCGTCTCGCTCCAGCAGAATCAGAACGAATCGACGGCCGGAGGTAACGAGACGGCCCCGAACGGTACGTCCGGTGACGAGACTGCACCCGCGAACGGGACCGCGGACAACGAGACCGCGACGAACACCACCGGCGACTCGACGGCCGGGAACGCGAGCGGCAACTCGTCGAACGCGTCGCAACTGACGCCCGACGACGCACTCCCCGAGCGCGACGAGACCGTCCCGGCGCGCGCCGGACTCGTCGGCGCGTGGGCCGGTGCGCTCGTGGTCGCGGGTCGGAACTGAAAGACTTCTCGCTCTGATTTTCCGGTATCCGCCTCGATTTTGTGGTCGTGCCACCGGTCGATACCGAGCGAACTCCGGCCGCACGGGCGAGTACCGCAACCACGTCGGCACTGCGACCGCGCCGCGGACTATCGTCTGAGACATATCGACGCGTCTTTAGCACAGAATAATATTTCCGGGGGAAACCTATAGCTGTTCGAGACGTACGTGTTAATTAGTCGCACGCCGAGTCCCGAGAAAGCAAACCGTTTTCCGGCCTGTCGTCGTACTCCCGCCTCAATGCGAGAGTGGCTCTCCATCTACCTCAAAGGCGTCTTCATGGGTGCCGCCGACGCCGTGCCCGGCGTCTCCGGCGGGACAATCGCGCTGATAACCGGCATCTACGAGCGACTCGTCGGGGCCATCGCGGCCTTCGACCCGAGCGTGGTGGCCGACCTGCCCCGCGCCTACGACGCAGAGGCCCGCGGGCGCATCGCCGCGATGCTCCGCGAGATGGACGTGGCGTTTCTGTTGGTCCTCGGAACAGGCATCATGACGGCTATCGTCGGCGTGACTGGAGCGGTCGCCAGTATCTCGGACTCGTCGCCCGCGATTCTGTTCGCGTTCTTCTTCGGACTCATCGCCGCGTCGGCGTTCGTCCTCTGGAGCGAGGTCCGTCTCGACACCGGCGGGGAGAAAGCGGCCGCGGTCGTCGGATTAGTCGTCGCGTTCCTGCTCGCCAGCGAATCGACTGCCGCGGCGATTCCGCACTCTCCGCCCGTGCTGTTCGTCGTCGGCGCGATAGCCATCTGCGCGATGATTCTGCCCGGTGTCTCCGGGTCGTTCCTGCTGATCCTGTTCGGGCAGTACATCTTCATGTCGGACACGCTACACGCGTTCATCGGCGAAGCCGTCGGCGTCGTCCGCGGCGGACCGCTCGAACCCGTGGTCGGTCCTACCGTGGCGGTCGTCTCCTTCGTCGCGGGTGCGGCGGTCGGCATCCTCAGTTTCGCCCGTGTGGTGAAATGGTCGCTGTCGAACCACCGCGAGGTGACGCTGACGTTTCTCGTCGCGCTGATGGTCGGTGCGCTTCGGCTTCCGGTCGCCAAGGTCGTCACTGCGGGGGGCGCATGGCCGATGTCGCGCGTGACCGCGGTCCTGTTGGCTGCCGTCGCAGGTGTCGTTTCGGTCCTGCTGGTGGACTACTACACCGACGACCTCGATTACGTCGAGGAGGAACCGACCGCGACGCCCGCGGCGCGCAACGACTGAAAAAACACCGCTTCGCTTCCGCTCGCGTCCGCTTCTCCCGACTCTACTCCTCGAACAGCGCGTGCAGAACCGCCGACTCCGCTTTCCGGAGGTGTTCGGACGCCGTACTCGGCGCGCAGTCGAGTCGCTCGGCTACCTCCTCGTGGGTCGCGGTCCGGGGCACGTCGTAGTAGCCCGCGGCCAGCGCCGCCTCGACGGCCTCGCGCTGTCGCTCGGAGAGCATCGCATCGGGGTCTGCGGTCGGGCCGCCCACGCTGTCTATCACCACGTCTATCTCGTCGGGCGCGCCGTCGTAGAACTGTTGGAGCGTCTCGGCGGTGCCGACGACTTCGAAGGTGACGCCGCCGTCGTCGGTGTGTTCGAGCGTCGAAGTGACGACCGCACCGCCCTCGTGGTAGGCGTCGAACATCCGCCGCTGGAGCGGGGTCGTCTCGGCGCGGACGTGGGCGTAGAACGAATCCGTCCCGACCGACGTGAGGTCGTGGGCCCGCACCGCGGGGGTCCCGTCCAGTTCGGCGGCGAACTCCTCGGCGTCGCCCTCGACGTAGAAGGCGTGAGTCATCGTCTCGCCCGCGTCGTTCCAGTGGACCATCTCGGCGGCCTCGACGTAGTCGCGCTCGGCCAGCATCGTGTGGACCGGGTGGACCTCGGCCTCCGGAGCGTAGAACGTCAGGCGAACCCGGCGCATACGACCGTCCGCGCTCGCCACGCTTATAAAACCACCGCGCAGGTCCGGCAGAACCGCTACCGTCGTCCCGGCCGTCGATTCGAGCATGAACGTCTTCGTCGCAGGCGCGAGCGGCGTCCTCGGCCGACGACTCGTCGCGGAACTCGCCGAGCGCGGCCACGAGGTCGTCGGCCTGACACGGGACGAATCGGGCGATAGAACGGTCCGCGCCGAGGGGGGTGCCCCGCGGCGCGGTGACGTGCTGGACCGCGACTCGCTCCGGGCGGCCGCGGCGGACGCCGACATCGTAGTCCACGCCGCGACCGCCATCCCGACCGACGGCAAGCCGACCGACGCCGACTGGGACCGAAACGACCGCGTTCGCCGGGAGGGCGCGCGGAACCTGACCGCCGTCGCCGAGGAGGTCGGCGCGGACCGCTTCGTCCAGCAGAGCGTCGTCTGGGTCGCTCGCCGACCGGACGGTTCCGAGTTCGACGAGACCGCCGACCCGAACCCCGACCGGTCCACGCGGTCGGCGCTCGACGCCGAGCGAATCGCCGCGGAGGCGGCCGACGACGCCGGGTTCGAGACGACCGTCGTCCGGTGTGGGTTCTTCTACGCCCACGACTCGGCGCACGTCCGGTCGTTCGCCGAGCGGTCGCTCGCCGGACGGATGCCGATAGTCGGCGGCGGATTGCTCGGCCGCGGGGACGCAGAACTCTCCGTCCTGCACGCCGACGACGCGGCGCGCGCGTTCGCGGAGGCGGCGCTCGGAACCGAGACCGGTCTCTACCACGTCGTGGACGACCGACCGGTCACGACCGCCGACTTCCTGCGCGCGCTGGCCGAGCGTCTGGACGCGCCCGACCCGCGCCGGGTTCCGGGGTGGCTGGCCAAACACCTCGTCGGCGAGGAGACCGTTCGACTGCTGACGAGTCCGATGCCCACCACGGCCCGGCGGTTCCGGCGGGACTTCGACTGGGAACCCCGCTATCCGACGTACCGGGAGGGCCTCGACGCGGTAACCGAACGCTGGCGCGAGGACGGGACCCTCCGGGAGACCGCGGAGGGATTCGACTGGTGCGAGCCGGGCGAATCGTCCGATTCTCGGTCGGCGGCGCTCGCCGAGGAGCGTTCGGTCTGAAAACGAGACCCGACCTACTCCGGCCGCGCGTCGCCGTCGAACCGCCGGAACGGGAGCGTCGGGAACTGGGGTTCGGGGCGACTCGGGCGGCGGCCGCTCCCGTCGGTCGCGTCGGTCTCGACGCGTTCGAGGACACCGTGTTCGGCGAGTTCGTACAGGAATCGCTTGACGGTGCCCGCCGAGAGGTCCGACCGGTCGGCGATGGCGCTGGCGGCGTCGTCTATCGGCGGCGTCGGGTCGAGCGCCAGCAGTTCCGAGAGGACCGTCCGGCGGTTCTCGGGCAGGCCGAACACGCGCCCGAGGTGGACGCCCTCGTCGGGCACGTCGTCGATGCCCGCGTCAACGTCGCTGGCGCGGACGCGGTCGGCGTCGTCGGCGTCGGCCAGTTCCGCCGCGTTGGAGACGGCCGCCAGCGCGTCGTGGGCGTCGCCACTGGCCCACTCGGCGACGTGGCGGGCCTGCCCGTGTCTGAGCGCGTTGCTCGTCAGCGCCCGTGAGGCGCGCTCGGTCAGGATGTCCACCAGCGCGTGCTGGCGGTACGCCGGGACGTGGACGGTCGCGGCGTCCCACTCGTCGGGCACCGACCGACCGACGACGACTAATGCCACGTCCTCCTCGACGGGCGCGAGCCACTCGCGGAGTTCCGACGCCGACGGCGAGTTCTCGCTGGCGAGGTGGTCCACCGCGACGACGGCGTTCCGCGTCGGCGACGCGAACTGCTGGACGAACCGCTCGCGGAGCCGTTCGGTCCCGACGCCGCGCCGGGGGACCGACTCGTCAACGAGCGCGTCCAGCAGTCGGTGGTAGAACTGGAACTCGCTGGTCGTCCGGTAGCCGTCGGCGTGGACGAACGCCACGGTGTCGGTCGCGGTTCCGGCGCGCGTGGTCGTGCCGAGTCGCTGTTTGCGGCGGCCGAACTGGTCGTTCAGGTGGGCGAACAGCGCGTTGACCAGCGCCGACTTCCCGGCACCCTTCGGGCCGTAGACCGCGGCGTCGGGCGGGAGTCGCCGGTCGAAGACGGGGTCGAACACGTCCAGCAGGCGTTCGAGAACCGTGTCCCGACCCACCGGTTCGGCGAGGTGGACCGCGGGGTTCAGCGGTCGCCGGTCCACCAGCAGGTCGTCGTCCCGCGTGGCCTGTCGCCGAGCGATGCGTTCTTCCAAGTCCATCCGTCGTCAGTGGCTCCTCTCGCCGACCAGCGCCTCGTCTAACACTTCGAGCGGGTGGCGAATCTCGTAGCCGGTGCCGTGTTCCATCTGCATCGCGCAGGTCGGGCACTCGGTCATGCCCGTCTCCGCGTCGGTCGCTTCCATGTGGTCGAACATCTCCGAGCCGATCTTCATGGATGTTTCGTATTTTTCCTCCTTCCAGCCGTAGGTGCCCGAGATACCGGAACACGAGTCGCCCACGTCCTCGGCGTTCGCGCCAGAGAGTTCGTCGAGGAGTTCGACGGCTTGCCCGGCCAGCCCCTGATTGCGGGCGTGACACGGCGCGTGGTAAGCGAACTCCCCGGCGTCCACTTCGGCCTCGGAGAGTTCGGCCTCCAAGTCCTCGTGGAGGCGCAGATACTCCAGCGCCTCGTAGGTGTGGGCCGCGACGCTGGCGGTCCCCTCGAAGCTGAACAGTTCGGGATACTCTTGGCGGAGCGACATCGAGCAGGAGGTACACGAGGCGATAACGTCGTAGCCCTCCTCGACGAGTCCCGAGAAGTTCTCGACGTTGATTCCGGCCGCGCGCTTGGCGTCTTTCAGCATCCCGTTGGCGAACATCGGGGTGCCCGAACACCGCTGTTTCGGGACGACGACTTCGTAGCCGAAGTGTTCGAAGAGCCGCACCATCGACTTGCCGACCGCCGGGGTGTTGTAGTTCGAGTAACAGCCGTGGAAGTACGCGACCCGCTTCTCGTCGCTCCGGACCTGCGGGCCGCCGCGCTCGTCCCACCACTCCCGGAACGTCTGGTCGGCGAACTCGGGGAACTCGCGTTCCGCGGTGATGCCCAGTAGCTCCTCGTTGACCTTCTGGACCAGCGAGTTGCCCATCAGGAAGTTGGTCAGCCGCGGGACCTTGCTCCCCAACTCGGCCATCGTCCGGTAGTTCGCCAGAATTCGATTGCGAATGTACTCCCGCGAAAGCTTGTCCATCTGGTCTTCGACGTACTCGCCCCGCGCGGTGTTGTGCATCTGGCTCAGGGGCACGTCGGAGGGACACGCCGAGTCACACCGCATGCAGTTCGAACAGGACATTACCGAGTCGTCGATATCGTGGTCGTCCTTGCGCTTGAGCCGCCACTGCTCGGGGCCTTGGAACTTCGGACCGGGGAACTCGTCGTCTACCTCCGCGACCGGACAGTTCGTATCGCAGGTCGAACACTTGTAACAGTCGTCGCTCCCCGGCCGGAGGTCCATGTCCTCGCTCTCGGGGAACACCTGCACCGGCTCGAACTCGTCGTCCGCGACCGTCTCCTCTTCGCGCACATCGTTGGGGTCACTCGCTCCGTCTACGCTACTCGCGTCGTTCGCGTCCGTCGGCTGTTCTGCGTCACTCATAGAAAATCACCTCGTCACCTCACTGGCCGCGCTCCGTCCGGCCGCGACGCCGGTGGCGAGCGAGACGCCGCTCCCGGACTTCTCCGCGGCGAAGTCGTAGCCGCCCAGCACCGCCCCGGCGGCCCGCAGGTTCGCGAACTCCTCGTCTCCCTCCCGGTCGAGGGGTCGCAGGTCGTCGTCGGTCGCCACGCCGAACTGCGCGAAGGGGTGGTCGCCGAAGGCGTCGTCGGCGAACCAGTCGTAGCGGTCCGCCGAGTGGGCCACGTAGCAGTCGAAGATTGGCTCCTCGACGCCCTCGCGGTCCGAGTCGATGCCCTTGCCCACCAACCCGCCGGTCGCCAGCACGAACTGGTCGGCGTGGAACGGAATCGTCGCGCCGTTGCGCTCGACGCGGACCGCGGCGATTCGGTCGTCGGCCGCGCTCGCCGCCGTCTCGTAGTCCACCACCGGGTTCCCCGTAGTGAAGCGTACGCCCGCCTCCCGGCAGGCCGACAGGAGCGCGCCTTCGAGGCGCATCCCCGGCAGGCTCGGCGGTCCCATCGGGACCTCGAAGACGGCCGCGCCGAGTTCGGATTCGAGGTCCGCGCGGACTTCCGCCGGGTCGTGCTGGCCCAAAATCGCGGGGAACCCGACGCGCTCCTCGCCCCGGAGGAGCGGTTTCACGGTCTCCGCGAGCGCCGTGCGAGCGGGTAGTTCGGTCGTGTAGCCGTCTCCCTCGACCGCGACGCGCTCGTTCGCGTCGAGCGCGTCGGCGAGGCGCGTAATCTTGGCGTCCACCCGGAAGTCGCCGGGGAACGAAATCGTCGCTCCCCGCGCGGTGAACGGGACGCCGGTCGATTCGAGGTGGTCGGCGGCCAGCGGCGCGTCGAAGTCCGTGACGGTCTCGAAGCCCACGAGGAGAACACTTCGGTCGTCGCTGGCCAGTCCGGCCGCGGCGGTCGCGGGGTAGCGCGCGGTCGGCTTGACCGACCCGCCGTGGGTCGGGACCAAGGCGTTGCGGTCGGTGTGGCCGCCCCGATAGCGGTCGCCGACCACCTCGTCGAAGAGCGCGAGCGCGTCGCGGACGCCCTCGACGCCGACGGTGCTGTAGGGATGGGAGTCGGGCAGGTCGGGAATCGTCTCGAAGGGGTCGGCGACCGGGCCGTCCTTACTCGACGCCGACGCTTCTTCCGACTCCTCGTCGCTGTCGGCGGCGTCGGCCGCCGACCGGGGCGGGTATCCCAACACGTCCACCAGTCCGCTCGCGCTCCGGAGCGTCGAGTCCTTGTGCGAGAGGAGTCGGACCTCGGCACCGTCGCGGGCGGCCGCGAGCGCGGCGGTCATGCCCGCGATACCGCCGCCGATGACGGTCACGTCGTCCTCAATCGCCATGTCGCCCTCCGTCGGTGACGCCCGTGGCGTCCGCGGTGTCGGTGTCCGCCCGACTCGATGCGCCCGACTCGCCCGCGTCGAACGCGTCGAAGTCGAACGATTCGGTCTCCTCGTCGCGCTGGCCGTCGGCCACCGGGTCGCGGTCCCGGTTCATCGTCGTCGCGTGGAGCGCGTAGTTCAGCGCGGCCTGCGAGAGCTGTTCGCCCCAGAGGGCGTGGCGCTCGCCCTTCCAGCGCTCCTCGAACAGTTCGTCGAGCGCGGCGTAGGCCTTCGGTTCGTCGAACTCGGGGTGGAGTTCGCTGGCCATCCGGTGACAGCAGAACCCGCCCTGACAGTTGCCCATCGAGGCGCGGGTCCGGATGCGGACCGCGTTGAGGTCGGTGCCCGACTGGTCGATGGCGTCCCGCACTTCCGCGCGGGTGACGGCCTCGCAGTCACAGACGACCGGGTTCGGGTCTGCCGACGACAGCACGTCGTCGGCCCTCGACCCGAGACGTTGGGCGCTCCGGCGCGCGACCGGCGAGCGCAGGCCGAAGCGGTCCATCCCGGCGTCCAAGACCGACTCGTCCTCGCTTCCGGGCAGGGGCACGTCGGCGGTACGACACGCCGCGGAGACGCCCAACTGCTCGCAGACGTGGTCGCTTATCTCCTCGGCCATCATCCGGTAGGTGGTGAACTTTCCGCCGACGATGGAAGTGAGTCCGCGCAGGTCGTCGCGGTCCTCGTGGTCCAGCAGGAAGTAATCGCGGGTGATGTCTGTCGGGTCGGCACTGCCGACCTCCGGCGGTTCGTACAGCGGCCGGACGCCCCAGAACGACCGGACCGTCCGGGCCTCTTCGAGGATGGGGACCAGTCGCTTCAACTCGTCTATCATCAAGTCCACTTCCCATCGCTCCTCGGGGTAGTCCTCGGGGTCGGCGACCTCCTCGTCGGTCGTGCCGAGGATGGCCGTCGTCTCGTGGGGCACCACGATGTCGGCGTCGCCCTTCGGCCTGCATCGGTTGATAACGGTGTCCACTTGGCGGCAGTTCATCACGACCATTACGCCCTTAGAGGGTCGGACCTCGATGTCCACGCCCGCCATCTCGCCGATCTGCCCGGCCCACGCGCCGGTCGCGTTGACGACGTAGTCGGCGCGAATCTCTTCGGTCTCCCCCGCCTTCCCGTGGGTGCGCTTGCCGGGACCGCTGTCGTGGCGGACTTTTACGCCGGTCACGCGGTCCGAATCGCCCAGCAGGTCCACGACCTCGGCGTGGGTCTCGATGCGTCCGCCGTGGTTTTCGGCACTGATGGCGTTGGCCACGCAGAGTCGAAACGGGTCGATAGCGCCGTCCGGGACCCGAATTGCGCGCTTCACGTCCTTGGTCAGGTAGGGTTCCTCCTCGCGGGCCTCCTCGGCGCTGAGGACTTCCGCGGGGATGCCACACTCCCGACACCCCTCCAACTTCTCTTCGAAGTACTCGTCGGGGTCGCCCTCCAACTGGACGAACTGGCCGCCGGTCTCCTCGACGCAGTGGCTCGCGATGTCCCGAAGGACGCGGTTCTCCTCGATGCACTCCTCGGCGCTCGCTCGGTCCGAGACCGCGTAGCGACCGCCGCTGTGGAGGAGTCCGTGCATCCGCCCGGTCGTCCCGTGGGTCAAGTTCCCCTTCTCGACGAGCGTCACGTCCACTCCTCGCATCGCCAAGTCCCGTGCGATGCCGGTGCCCGTGGAACCCCCGCCGACGACGAGAACGTCCGTAGTAGCTGTCATTCCTTTTCTCGAAACTCGCACCCACGACACTTTACTTTACCGCCATTCCATATTTCGCGGTAAATGATTTCTCCAACGTCGAATTTGAGCTATTTCTAGACGATGTACTCCGATAGAGAGCGTTTCTGCGAAAGTTTTATAATGAAAGTCAATATTGTTTACCAGTAGAGCGGCACCGTGCGTAAACTACTCACGATGCCGCGAACGCGGTAGTGGTTGACGGTAACTACGGTAACTCATCCATGACTCAGGAAACATACGTCGGCGCGATAGATCAGGGGACGACCGGTACTCGGTTCATGGTCTTCGACCACGGCGGCCAAGTCGTCGCCAACTCCTACGAGACGCACGAACAGATGTACCCCGAACCCGGCTGGGTCGAACACGACCCGGTCGAAATCTGGGAGAACACCAAGTCGGTCGTCCGGTCGGCGCTCGAAGACGCCGGACTGACCGCGGACCAACTCGCGGCCATCGGCGTGACCAACCAGCGCGAGACGACGCTGCTGTGGGACCGGGACACCGGCAAATCGGTCCACAACGCCATCGTCTGGCAGGACCGACGGACGACCGACCGGGTCGAGGAGCTAGAAGAACAAGGAAAGGTAGACGAAATCCGAGCCAAGACCGGTCTCGAAGCCGACGCCTACTTCTCGGCGACCAAAGCCGAGTGGTTGCTGGACAACGCCGACCCCATCAAGACCCAGCGCGCTCGTCCGGCCGACCTGAAGTCGCGGGCGGCCGAGGGCGAAATCATGTTCGGCACCATCGACTCGTGGCTCATCTACAATCTCACCGGGAACCACATCACCGACGTTACCAACGCCTCCCGGACGATGCTGTTCGACATCCACGAGATGGACTGGGACGACGACCTCCTGCGGGAGTTCGACGTACCCGAGGAGTGCCTGCCGGAGGTCCGGCCCTCCAGCGACGAGGACTACTACGGCACGACCGACCCCGACGGGTTCCTCGGCGCGGAGGTTCCGGTCGCGGGCGCGCTCGGCGACCAGCAGGCCGCGCTGTTCGGCCAGACCTGCTTCGACGCGGGCGACGCGAAGAACACCTACGGCACGGGGAGTTTCTTCCTGATGAACACGGGCAACGAGGCGGTGGACAGCGACCACGGCCTGCTCACGACGGTCGGGTTCCAGCGCTCGGGCGAACCCGTCCAGTACGCCCTCGAAGGAGCCATCTTCGTCACGGGCGCGGCCATCGAGTGGCTCGAAGACATGACGCTCATCGAGGACGCCGCCGAGTCCGAGACGCTGGCCCGGAGCGTCGATTCGACCGACGGCGTCTACGTCGTCCCGGCGTTCACCGGTCTCGGCGCACCCCACTGGGACCAGCGCGCTCGGGGCACCATCGTCGGGATGACCCGCGGGACGCGACGCGAACACGTCGTGCGCGCGACGCTCGAATCCATCGCCTACCAGACCCGCGACGTGGCCGAGGCGATGGTCGCCGACAGCGACATCGAGATGGAGAGCCTGAAGGTGGACGGCGGTGCCGTCAAGAACAACTTCCTCTGTCAGCTCCAGTCCGACATCATCGGCACCGAAATCGCCCGCCCCGAGGTGGACGAGACGACCGCGCTCGGCTCGGCCTACGCGGCGGGACTCGCGGTCGGCTACTGGGACGACCCCGACGAACTCCGCAAGAACTGGCGCGTGGACCGCGAGTTCGAACCGGAGATGAACCGCGACGAGGCCGACGAGATGTACGAGCGGTGGGACGACGCCGTCGAGCGCGCGACCGACTGGGCGCGCGACGGGGGGGAAACGTAAGATGGCTTGGGCCGACCTGTGGGCGGTCGAGATGCTACTGGCGGCGTTCGCGGGCGGCGCGTTCGGCGCGGCGCTCGGGGCGCTCCCGGCGTTCATCTTCACCGGTTTCATGGTCATCGCGGGCGAGGCGGCCAACGTCATCGGCAAAACCGTCGCTGGCGCGTCCGACGCGGGCGTGGCGGGCGAACTCGCGGCGGTCGGTATCACCGGCTCAATCGCGTTCGGACCGGTGTTCTCCCCGGCCATCAGCTTCGCCGGCGGTGCGGCCGCGGCCGCCTACGCCGCCAAGAAGGGCTACATGGAGTCGGGCTTCGACTACCACAACGCCAAGGACATCGCGTTCGCGCAGGGCACCAAGCCCGACGTGCTGGCGGTCGGCGGCGCGTTCGGTATCGTCGGCTACTGGCTGACCGTGGCCTCCTCGACGGCCGGAATGCCCTACGACCCAATCGCGATGGGCGTCGTGCTGTCGGCTGTCATCCACCGCGTCGTCCTCGGCTACGACCTCATCGGCGACACCAGCGGCGGCATCCTCAACATGAAGCCGTTCGAGGACGGCGACCGGCGGGTCATCGGCGAGGCCGCGACCGGTGACGGCGACGGCGGGCGGGAACCCGTCGCGGACGGCGGCGAGCCTCGGACCGACGGTGGGACCGCGGAAGGCCGGTTCGTCGTCGAACCGTGGCTTCCCCACCAGTACAAGTGGGCGAACGTGGCGATGATCGGCCTCGTCGTGGGCATCCTCGCGGCGTTCACCGCCTACACTACTGGCAGTCCGTTCCTCGCGTTCGGCATCAGCGCGGCGAGTCTGGTCTTCCTCAACTGCGGCGTCGAAAAGATTCCCGTGACCCACCACATCAGCCTGCCCGCCAGCACCGCGGCGCTGGCGCTGGCTCCGGCCGGAATGGCGGTCTCGACGGCCCCGCCCGCGGAGGTCGCGGCCGCGATTCCGCTCTCCTCGGCGCTCGTGGTCGGCGGGGTCTTCGGCGTCGTCTGCGCGCTCGTCGGCGAACTCGTCCAGCGCATCTTCTACGCACACGCCGACACTCACTTCGACCCGCCTGCCGCGGCCATCGTGGTCGGCACGTTCCTCATCGCCGTGTTGGCCATCGTCGGCGTCTTCCCCCAGAGCGTCTGGGTGCCGACGCTCGGCCTCTGAGCGGTCGAACCGACCGCTCCGGCGGACGTTTCGTCTTTCTTCGGACTTCGACCTCGATTCAGCGTAGTGATGACTCCCCGCGCGGCCCGCCGTCACGTCTGCTATCTGAACGCGAGTTCACACCGCAACGTCTATTTGAATCTCGGCTCAATCTGCCGGTATGACGGACACGACGGACCGACTCCGCCGCCTCCTCGCCGACGACCTCGGCGAGTGTCGCGACGCGGACGTGGACCGACGGCTCTCGGAACTCGATTCGCTCGCCGACGACGCATTCGCGGACGACCCGGCCCGACCGGTGTTCGCCGTCCTCGGCGACGAGACGCGCTACCGACTCGCCCGCGCCCTCGCCACCGCGGACGACGAACTCTGCGTCTGTGAACTCGAACCGCTGGTGGACGTGAGTGAGAGCGCGGTCAGTCACGCGCTCTCGGACCTCGTGGACGCCGGACTCGCCAGTCGCCGGAAAGACGGTAACTGGCGCTACTACGACGCGACCGACCTCGCCGCGGAACTGCTGGCGGTCGCCGACGCCGAGGAGGGCGATACATGAGCGACGACATCGGCCTCCTCGACCGGTATCTCACGGTCTGGATTGGACTGGCGATGCTGGCGGGCGTCGGCCTCGGCTACGCGGTGCCGGGCGTCGCGGACCTCCTGAACGCGGTGACGTTCAACGGGACGAGTCTCCCCATCGCCGTCGGCCTCTTCGTGATGATCTACCCCATCATGGCCGAAATCGACTACGGGCGCATCCCGAAGGTGACCCGAACCGCCCGGAAGGAGATCGGACTGACGCTCGCGTTCAACTGGCTCGTCGCGCCGTTCGTGATGTACGGCCTCGCGGTCTTCTTTCTCGGTGGCCACCCCGAGTTCGTCACCGGTCTCATCATCGTCGGCATCGCGCCGTGTATCGCCATGGTGTTGGTCTGGAACGAACTCGCGGCCGGGAACCAAGAGATGTGTGCGGTCTGCGTCGGGGTCAACAGCCTCCTGCAAATCGTGCTGTTCGTCCCCTACGCCTTCGTGTTCCTGACCGTCTTCCGCGGGACCGGAGTGGACGTTTCCGTCTCGCTCATCGCCCAGACCGTGCTGGTCTTCCTCGGCCTGCCGCTCCTGCTGGGCTATCTCACCCAGCAGGTCGCGTTCCGAACCGTGGGCGAAGCGGCCTACTACGAGCGTATCGTCCCGCGCATCAGTCCGCTCGGACTGCTCGGCCTGCTGTTCACCGTCGTTGTGATGTTCGCGCTCAAAGGCGAGTACATCGTGAACAACCCCGAACAGATCGGTCTCATCGCGGTGCCGCTGTTCGTCTTCTTCGCCGGGATGTGGGCGCTCGCGTACGGCGCGTCCGCCGCGCTCGGGTTCAGCTACGCCGAGGGAATCAGTGTCGCGTTCACGGCCTCCTCGAACAACTTCGAGTTGGCTATCGCGGTCGCCGTCGCGGTGTTCGGCATCACGAGCAACGTCGCGCTCGCCACGGTCGTCGGGCCGCTCATCGAGGTCCCGGTGATGCTCGCGCTCGTCCGCGTCGCGCTGGCGACGCGGGACCGACTCTTCCCTGAAGCACAGGGACTAGGCGACGTGGCCTACTCGGACTGAGAGCGCGTCGCGGCCGAGTCGCTGTCGAACGTCCGAACGACCGCTTTTTGTGGGCCGCGCCCCGACGCTACGGCATGGTTCCGCCGCTCGTCCTCGACATCGACGGCACGATGACCCGGCCCGACGACTCCGTAGACCCGCGATTCTTCGACGTGCTTCCCGAGTGGGACGCGCCGGTCGTCCTCGCCACCGGGAAGGCGTTTCCCTACCCTGTGGCGCTCTGTCACTTCATGTACGTCGAGCAGAACGTCATCGCCGAGAACGGCGGCGTCGTCCTCTCGGGCGAGGAGCTAACGACGAACGGCGACGGCGAGGCCGCGCGCCGGGTCGCCGAGGAGTACGTCGCAGCGGGCCACGACCTCGGGTGGGGTTCGGCCGACCTCACGAACCGGTGGCGAGAGACCGAAATTGCGGTCGCCCGCGACCAACCGCTCGGGCCGCTCGAAGAACTCGCGGCCGAACACGGGCTGGAGGTCGTGGACACGGGCTTCGCGTACCACGTCAAGTCGCCCAGCATCGAGAAGGGCATCGGCCTGAAGTCGGTCGCGAGGCTCCTCGACCGCGACCCCGACGAGTTCGTAGCCATCGGCGATTCGGAGAACGACGTGTCCACCTTCGGCGTCGCTGGCGAGTCCTACGCGGTCGCCAACGCCGACGCCAAGGCCCAACGCGCCGCGGACGTGGTACTGGACGAGTCGTACTCCGAGGGCACGCTCCGCGTGCTGGACGACCTTCGAGAGCGCGCCTGAACGGCGTCGGACTCAGCGAGGCGGCTCGTCTTTTGACTCGGCGCGTGCGGCGCGGGCCTCGTGCCCGCGCCCACCGCGCGAGGGAGCGGCCGCGGATGCGGCCGCGAGGCTGGGGAGGCGTGAGGCGCGCGGCCGCTGTCGCGGTGCGGTGGCGGTCGCGGTGACTCCCGTTTGTTGGCGACAGTTCGCCGTGCGGTCGCGATGCGGTCGGCGTCTGCTGTGCGGTCTCGTCGGGGTCGCCAGTAGCTACCGCTCCGCGACGCTCCGTCGCGTCTTACTCACCGTCCGAATACGGTCCCGCGGAAGCGACCTCCTCGTCGCGCCACGCCGCGAACGAGTCCAGCACGTCGCCCTCCTCGAACCGCTCGATGCAGGGCACGTCGTAGGGGTGTAGCTCCTTGACCCGCGCTTCGAGTCGGTCGTAGCCCGCGTCGGTGGTCTTGGCCAACAGGAGTACCTCGTCGTCCCGGTGGACCTCGCCTTCCCACCGGTAGACCGACGAGCAGGAGACGCTGTTGACGCAGGCCGCGAGGCGCTCCTCGACGAGCGTTTCGGCGATTTGCGATTCCGCTTCGGGTGGTGCCGTGATGTAGACGGTCGGCATGCCTGTCGTTCCGTCGCCGAGACCGTTAAGATTCGGCCATTGGCTCCGTCCTCTCGGATTAGTCGGACTAGTAGTCACGGGGTGGGGCGGCGTACGTGGGTCCGCCGCCGAGCGACACTGCTGACCGACTCGCCAGCTATCTGCCCGCGACCGCTCGCTCGGGTCGCGCAACTTCCGCGACCAGAGCGACACGTCCGGCCGAGGTTCGTCGCGGCTTCGGACTTAAGCCCTCGGGGCGGACTCCTCGGTCGTCGTGCTGGCCGGTCGGGTGTCAGTCCTTCGACGAGGTACGCCTCTGCACTCTATGGAAATATTTCCGTTTTAATGCATAGCTACGGATGTTCGAGTGACCACTCACTCGGCCTTCGAATCTCACTCCGAGAGATTCAAGACGCGTCCGCTATCCTACTCTACCAATGCGGGACGACCACCTCATAACTGCGAAACAGCTCTCTCGGGAGGACGTAGAGTCGGTCCTCGACCGGGCGGCGGAGTTCGACGCCGACCCCGCCGCGTTCGGGGACCGCCACGAGGAGTCGATACTGGGACTGTGCTTCTTCGAGCCGAGTACCCGGACGAAGATGAGCTTCGAGACCGCCATCAAGCGCCTCGGGGGCGACACGGTGGACATGGGCACCGTCGAGTCCTCGTCGGTCAAGAAGGGCGAGAGTCTGGCCGACACCGCCCGCGTCATCGAGGGGTACGCCGACGCGCTCGTGTTGCGCCATCCGAGTCAGGGCGCGGCCAAGATGGTCGAGGAGTTCGTGGACGTGCCCCTGCTCAACGCGGGCGACGGCGCGGGCCACCACCCGACCCAGACCCTGCTCGACCTCTACACGATTCGGGAGAACGCCGGGCTGGACGACTTGACCATCGGCATCATGGGCGACTTGAAGTACGGCCGCACCGTCCACTCGCTGGCTCACGCGCTGACGAACTTCGACGCCGACCAGCACTTCATCAGCCCCGAGAGTCTGCAACTGCCCCGGAGCGTGCGCTACGACCTCCACGAGGAGGGCGCGATGGTCCGGGAACACACGGAACTGGACGAGATTCTGCCCTCGCTCGACGTGCTCTATGTCACGCGCATCCAGCGCGAGCGGTTCCCCGACGAGAACGAGTATCAGGAGATAGCGGGCGAGTACGGCATCGACCTCGACACGCTCGAACCGGCGAAAGACGACCTGACCGTGATGCATCCGCTCCCCCGCGTGGACGAAATCGCGCCCGAGGTGGACGACACCGACTACGCGACCTACTTCGAGCAGGCTCACAACGGCGTGCCGGTCAGGATGGCACTCCTCGACCAGATGCTGGAGGGAGGACAATGAGCGACCACCAACTCCGCGTCAGCAAGATTCCGAAGGGGACCGTCATCGACCACATCCGCGCCGGGCAGGCGCTCAACGTCCTCGCCATCCTCGGCATCGACGGCGAGTCGGGCGACGCCGTCAGCGTCGGGATGAACGTCCCGAGCGACCGGATGGGCCACAAGGACATCGTGAAAGTCGAGGGCCGCGAGTTGAGCCAAGACGAGGTGGACGTGCTGTCGCTCATCGCGCCCGAGGCGACCATCAACATCATCCGGGAGTACGAAGTCGCCGAGAAGCAGTATCTCGAACGCCCCGAGCGCGTGGTCGGCGTCCTCTCCTGTCCGAACCACAACTGCATCACGAACCAGAACGAGCCGGTCGAGACGAAGTTCGACGTGTTGGACGACGGCGTGCGCTGTGAGTACTGCGAGACCATCGTCCGCGAGGACCTCGCGGCTCACATCGCCGTCGAGTAGCGCAAGCGATTCGGGGAACGATTCGCGGGACGACACCGCGGTGACGGCCCGCGACTCGACCACGTGCCGACCCCGATTCACGGTCGTGAATCGGGATAAGTGGCGACTACTTTGCACGAAACGTTTCGTTACGAGACAAAACGGACAGAACAGTCGTTTTCGTTTATTTCCGGCCTCGGAGTAGCCCTTCGGAGATGAACGCTCGACCACTTCCCGCCGTCGCGCTCGCACTCGCGGTCCTGCTCGCCGGGGTCGGACCGGTCGTCGGCCTCGGGACCGACGCCGCCCCGTCCGCTCGGTCAGCGCCGAACGCTACTGCGCCCGCGTCCGCTCCGTCGAACGCGACCGCGTCCGACGCCGACGACTCGTTCGCTCAGTACAAGGTGTCGCTGAACAACGTGACGGTTCGGACGTGGCTGATACGCAACTCGACGGTGCTGAACGCGACGGTCGAGAACGTCGTGGTCCGGAACGCCACGACCGAGAACGGGAGTCGGGCGAACGTCACGCTCTCGAACGTCTCTGTCGGTCGGTTCGCGCTCGACCGCGCTCGGATGCAGAACGTCACCGCCCGGAAACTGGTCATCCGGAACAAGTCCATCCTCGACGTGCCCGGCGGGAGCTTCTTCGACCCGAACGTCGAGAACCGGACCATCGACCGCCAGTGGACGAAAAACGACACCGTCTCGGGCGTGGTCATCGACCGCCTCGTCGTGGACGCGGCCATCCTCTGTGGTAACGCGTCGCTCGGCCAGCGCGCGACGGGGAACTCCTCGGTCGCGCCCGGAGCGGGCGACGAGCGACCCGACATCACCGTCGAGAACGGCACGGTCGGCGAGGCGCTGGTCATCCGAGGAGCGGCCTCGAACTGGTCGGTCGAGTCGGTGAACCAGCCCGCGCCGACGAACGCGACGTTGCCGCAGGGGTGCAGTCGCGGATAAGGGGTGTAGTCGTAGAGAGGGAGACAGTCGCGGGCGGGTGACGCAGTCCCGGCTGGGAGAGAGACGCGACCGCCCGAGAGCGAACCACTTACCCGCGCAGACGACCAACCGCGGGTATGTACGGCGTCGTCACGCGCAACGAGGAGGAACTCGACTGGTCGGAGTTCGACCGCGGCTTCTTCGAGGTCAAGGACGTGACCGGCAGGTCGGCCGAACCCCTCGCCGGGGCGGTGAACATGGTGTCGTGTTTCGGGGACAACGCCGCCGTCGAGGCCGACCCCGACCTCGCGGCGGTCAGCGACGCGGGCGAACTCGCCACCCGCGAGCGCCGCTACTTCGACTGGGCGTACGTCTGTCCGACCCGCGAGGACTACCGGGAGGGCGTCCTCGAAATCGTCTCCGACTGCGCCGAAGCGAACCCCGACGTTCGCCTCGACGACGTGGGGTTCCCGCGCGCGGAGTACTGTCACTGCGAGCGATGCGACGAGCGGTTCGCGGCCAGCGACTTCGAGGACCGCTTCGAGTGGCGCGCGGACGTGATAACCGAGTTCACGGCCGCGGCCGCCGACCGGATTCCCGGCACGACCTACTTCACGCTCTACCCCGACCCGTATCCGGGCCACCTCTACGAGCGGTCGGGACTCGACGTGGACGCCCTCGCCGAATACGTAGACGAGTTCGTCGTCCCCCTCTACGACATGGCCTACGAGACGACCTACTGGCTCGAAACTATCGCCAGCGGCTTCGAGGACGCGCTGGACGCACCCTTCAGCGTCGAACTCTACGCGGTCGACGTGGACGTGGACAACCTCATTCACGCCGCGGAGGTCGCCGACGAGTACGCCGAGAACGTCTACTTCGGCTACGACGCCAGCAACGCGCGGGCCGCGCTCCGGCGCAAGCGGGCCGAGTCCCGCGAGGGCGTCTCCCACGAGTAGCGCGCCCGAGAGCGGACACGGGCCACGAAGGGTCTCTCACGTCCGAGGGTGAATCTCCACGTCCCCGTCCGCCTCGACCACGACCCGGTGGTCGGCCAGTCGGAACTCGACGCGCCCCGACTCGCGGACGCGCCCGCCGGGCGTCCGCGCGAAGAGGTCGTCCACCGCCTCGGCGTCCACCGAGTGCTGTAGGGGTTCCATCTCCGAGGGGTCGCACTCCTCGACGGCGGCGACGGCGTTTACCGTCACTTCGCTCGGCGACTCCTCGCTCGGGTCGTACGTCGTCGTGTAGCAGTCGTTCGTCTCGTCGTAGTCGAGTCTTCCGTCGGTCGGTAACAGTGTTTCGTCGCTCATGTGTTCTCCCACGACACCGACCGTAGAGTGCGCCCCTCACTGTCGATGTCAGGTCTCGAAATTAACGCACGACTCCCGTCGTCGTAATGTTCCGCGCTCAAAATTAATGGCCTCCGTCGCTTGCATACCGACTTACTCCAGCGCGAACTCGCGCCACGCCCGCAGGTCCTCGCGGTCGCGGGTGTTCTCGGGCAGGTCCCGGAACCAGTCGGCGTCAGTGACCTCGCCGTCGGGGTCTTCCGGTTCCGGCGTCACGTCGTCCTCGACGCGGGCCTCGAACAGGGGGAGGACGCCCCACGTCGCGTAGTCGTCGCACTGGACCTCGACCCGGACGTTCATCGCCAGTCCGTCGTAACTGGCTTCGACGCCAGCCTCCTCGGCGAGTTCGCGCTCGGCGGCCCGCCGAAACGACTCGTCGGGGTCGGGTTCCCCGCCGGGGACGACCCACATGTCCACGCCCGCGTGCCAGACCAACAGGAGTTCGCCCGACGGTCGGTAGACGACCGAGTGTGCGCCGTAGGGCGCGCCGAACTCCGCGATTCGCTCCGCGAGCGTGCGGAACCGCGAGCGCGAGACCCGGCGACTGTGGCGGCGTTCGAGGAAGTCGTCGTAGCCGTCGGTCAGGCGATGGTGGGCCTGTTCGGCGCGCTGGTTCGCTCGGGTGGCGAGATACCACAGGTCGTCAACTGTGGTCATCGGAGCGTCGTGCGGACGAAATCGACTGACAGCGAGCGGGTCGAACCGCGGGAGAGGGCGAGCGCAAAGTCATACTCCGTGGGTTGTCCGGCCGACCGAATAAGCCTTCGGTCGGCCGAACCGACGCCGGACTCGTCTCCCGGCCGACAGCTCCACCGCCAGTTTTAATATCGAGTGTAAAGAGTACTTTACTGTAAAGGGAGCTTTACGACAAACGACCTTTACGCAGCGACCCCGCTGACGACTCCACGGCTTTCCACCCATGACACGACTCGACCGACGCAACGTCCTGACCGCTGTCGGCACGGGCCTGACCGCACTGCTGGCTGGCTGTCAGGGCGCTGGCGACGCCACCGACACGACTGCATCGACCGAGACCTCCACCCCCGCGACGACTACACCGTCCGAGACCACGACGACCGACGAGACGACCAGCGACGCCTCCGACCCCGAGGAGCTACGACGCCGGGCGAAGGAGTTCGTGGGCCTCCTCGCCGACGGCTCCTTCGAGGAGGCCCACGGTCGGTTCGACGCGAACATGGCCGACCAGCTTTCCGTCCAGCAACTCCAGCAGGTCTGGTCCGGGCTGAAGTCCCAAATCGGTAGCTTCAGCACGCTCACGGCCCTAGAGGTTGGGTCGGAGAATGGCTACGATGTCGTGACCGGAATCGCGGAGTTCGACCGCGGCCGCCGAGAGGTCATCCTGTATTTCGGCGGCGACGCCATCGCCGGGTTCCGGATTCAGCGCGTGACCGAGGAGTGGACCTCGCCCGCGTACGCCGACCAGTCGTCGTTCACCGAGCGGTCGGTTTCGCTCTCCGCGACCGACGCCTGCACGCTGGAGGGGACCCTGACCCTGCCGAACGGCGTCGAGCGCGCGCCGGGCGTCCTCCTCGTCCACGGGTCTGGTCCGATAGACCGCGACGGCACTTTCGGCCCGAACAAGGTCTACAAGGACCTCGCGTGGGGGCTGGCCTCCCGCGGCGTGGCGGTCCTCCGCTACGACAAGCGCACCGCCGCCTGCGACGTAAACCTCGCGGAGATAACCATCGACGAGGTGGTGACCAACGACGCACTCACCGCCGTCGAGGAGCTTCGCAAGACCGACCTCGTGACGGACGACGACGTGGTGGTCGCGGGCCACAGCCTCGGGGGAACCCTCGCACCGCGCATCGCCGCCCGCGACGGGAACCTCGCTGGCGTCGTCATGCTTGCGCCGCTGGCCCGGTCGGCGAGCGACGCTATCATCGACCAGAACCGGTACCTCGCGGAACTGGACGGAACCGTCACCGACGCCGAGGAGGAACAACTGAACCGCTCGCGGCGAATCGCCGAACAGATACGCAGTCTCGACTTCCCCGACGACGAGGTGGTCCACCTCGGGGGCGACGAGTACTGGCGCACGCTCGCGGAGTACGACCACCTCCAGACGGCGAGCGACCTCGCGATTCCGCGACTGCTCCTGTTCGGCGAGCGCGACTATCAGGTCACGGTCGAGGAGGACCTCCCCCGCTGGAGAGACGCGCTCGACGGCGAGTCGAACGCCACGCTCCGGCGGTACGACCGCCTCAATCACCTGTTCATGCCCGGTAGCGGGAAGCCGAACGCCGAGGAGTACTTCGAGCGCAACCACGTCGCCGAGCGCGTCGTGACCGACTTCGCGGCGTTCGTCGGTGACGCGACGGGCGTCGAAGTCGGCGTCGGTGGGACTGCAACGACCGGCGCGGATAGCACTGGCACCACCACCGAGTGAGAGTCGGTGCGGGGGTCCGGCCGCCGGTCGGCCGACCTGCGGCCCGACGCCGAACCGGGTCGTTTTTACCATCAGCGAGGCTACGACGACCTATGAGCTTCGAGGAAGACGACCACGTCATCCTGCACGACGAGCACAGCGAGTACGACGGCGAAGAGGGCCAGATTACACAGGTCATGGACACGATGTTCGGCGACAGCACCTACACCGTCAGCTTCGAGGACGGACAGGAGACCGGCATCCCCGAGGACTCGCTGGAAGCCGTCGAAGACGAAGAGTAACGCCGACCCCGCGTTTTCCGGACTGCCAGACGACGAACAGCGCGCTCGCCGTCCCGTGCGAACGAAACGCCTTTTTCCGTCCGGGGGGTCTACCTCCTCTCGATGGCCGAAGTTCCGTTCCACTACATCGACCTGCGGGCGTTCTGCTACGCGACCGAGGACGACAAGCGCGTCGAGCAGGCCCTGCGGACCTACCTCCCCGACGAGTTCGAAATCGAGCGCGCGACCAGCGAGGGCCACCACGGCGACCGCATCCTCGTTCTCTCGGCGCGCGTCGAGAACGCCGACGAGATGCGCCACGTCCTCTCGAAGGTGGCCGAACTGCCCGACGCCGAGGAGTTGCTGGACGAACTCGACGACCGCGTGGACGACAACTGCTCGCTGTTCCTCCGACTCGACAAGCAGGCGGCCTACCGCGGCGGGGCCGAACTGGGCGAGGGAATCACGTTCCGCGCCAAAGTCGAGGCCTACCCCGCCAAGAAGGAGGCCGCCGTCGAGAACGCCCGCGAGGCGCTGGCGTCGCTCTGAAGGCCGAAAGGAAGAGTGGCAGTTCGCCCGAGTCAGTGCGCCGTGAACCCGTCTATCGTCCCGTCACAGTCGGGACAGGAGACCAGTTCCGAACCGGTCGATTTACCGCCGAGTGGTTCGCCGTTCCGCCGCGTCTGAGTCTTCGCTTGCCGATTCAGGTCCGAACCGCAGTGTGGACATTCTATCATACGTCTCACCAGAAGTTCTGTGTGAACAGGTACCAATACCCGCACGACACAGATATACTTTGTGTTGTCTGATTGTACACTTGACAAATCCTCCGGGCCGCGGCGGACGACGACGAGCGACCGCGACTCGCGTCCGTCACGACCCCGGAAGGATGTCGCCGAGCGCCGCGCCGACGGCCATCGGGACGAACGTGACCGTCGTCTGGCAGAGCGCGAGCCACGGCGTCGTCCAGTCGATGCGGCCCCACCCGGTCATCAGGAGCGTCGCGCTCAGAAACGAGATGGTGAGGACGCCGACGAGTCGGCGAGGGACCACGCCGAAGAACGGCTGGTAGATTTCGACCTGCTGAATCTCCGCGACGTAGAGGACGCCGACGACCAGTCCCACCGTCGCGAATAGGGTGGCGACCAGCAGGGCGGGGTGGGTCGCGAGGTGCGCCCCGATTTCCAAGGTGCCGCCCTCCGCGAGCATCGGAACCCCGATGAGGACGCTCCCGACCGCCGCCTCCGCGGCGTCGTGGCGGTCGAACCCCCGGATGACCCGACCGAACGCGCTCGGGGTCGAGACCCGGCGCGCGACCCGCATCGTCTCGCGGACCTGCTCTAACTCCTCGGGGTCGTCCACGGTCTCCTCGAGCGTTTCGAGTTCGTCCAGCAGGTCGTCGAGTTCGGGGTCCTCCCCCGGATTCGACTCGCCGCCGGAACGCTCGCGCTGGGGGTCGCTCATGTCCGTCGCATGACGCCCGCAGGTGATAAACGTCGAGGTCCGAAGCGCCGAGGTCCAAACCGCGAAGTCCGAGCCCCCGACCTCCGAGACTCGTCGCGTTCGCCAGACCCAAACGCCAAGGTCCCGGCGGGCGGTGGTTGCGGTATGCCAGCAGCACTCGTCACCGGCTCCTCGCGGGGCATCGGTCGGGCAGTCGCCGAACGGTTCGCACGCGACGGCTACGACGTGGCGATCAACTACGTCTCCAGCGCCCAGCAGGCGCGAGCGGTCGCCGAGTCTATCGAGCGGGAGACCCAACGCGACGCAATCGCGGTCCGGGCCGACGTGGGCGACCCCGAGGAGGCCGCGGACCTCGTGGACGCCGCCGTCGAGGCCTTCGGCGGACTGTCCCACGTGGTGAACAACGCGGGTATCGACCAGCACGTCTACACCGAGAAGCTGTCGCCCGAGGACTTCGACGGCGTGATGGACACCAACGTCAACGGCGCGTTCAACGTGACGAAGGCCGCCCTGCCGCACCTCCGCGAGGCGGCCGACGGAGAGGCGGCGAGCGAGGAGGCCGACGCCGACCCCGCGCCGACGCCCTCGGTCACGAACGTCTCCTCGATTCTGGCCCACACCGGCGCGCCGGTCGAGTGTCACTACGCCGCCTCGAAAGCCGGGATTCTGGGGCTGACCAAGAGCCACGCCGGGGACTTCGCGCCCGAGATTCGGGTCAACGCCATCGCGCCCGGTCACGTCGAGACCGACATGACCGCCGACCGGACCGAGGCGGAGAAAGAGGCGGAGATGGCCGAGATACCGGTCGAGCGGTTCGGCCAACCGCGGGACATCGCCGACGCCGCGGCCTACCTCCGGGACGCCGGGTTCGTCACGGGCGAGACGCTAAACGTCAACGGCGGGGAACTGATGCGGTAGGGAGTCTGCGTCGCGCCGCGCCGGGCGACTCCTCGCGTCGCCGCGCTCAGAGTTCGAGATACCGGTCGGCCCAGTCGGGGCGCGGTCGGGCCTCGACGGCGTTCTCGTCGGCGTCGTAGCGCACGAGTCCGGCCTCGTCCAGTTTCGGCAGGTGGACGTGGTGGAGTTTGATTTCGACGCTGGAGTCGGACTCGTCGGCGAGTCGGTCGCCCAACTCCGAGAGCGCGACCGGCCCCTCGTCGGGGTCGAGCGCGCGGAGCGCGCGCCGCCGGAGCGAGTCGCCGAGCAGACTCCACAGTCGCTCGGGCGTGAGGTCGGTCGCCGGGGACTCGGGGGTGATTCGGGGCGGTGTCGAACCGTCTCGATTTCCTATCATGAGGTACCACAGCGAGTTCACCGAATCAAGGGGCCCGGCGTATTTGATTGTACTCGACCGGACACGATTCGGCGTCGGACTCGCGTCCGAGTGCGGTACCGACGTTTCGAGGGTCGAAACGCGTCCGAATCCTCGAAACAACTCCCGACGAGACGCTCCGCAAAGCGGTGCCGAAACGAATACGTCGCTCGCGTTGGAATACACGATAGTCACACAACTGCGAACTACTACATGACCGACGAACCCGACTCCGACCTCCGCGAGTGTATCTCGACGGTGGTCAAGCGCACGGCGTTTCTGGACCGGCTCGCCGACGAACCGACGAGCAAGCGCGACCTGCGCGACGAGTTGGACCTCTCGCGTTCGACGGTCTACAAGGCGGTTCGTGAACTCGAAGCCCTCGGACTCGTGACCGAAACCGACGCGGGCGTGGCGCTCACGCTGGTCGGTCGTCTCCTCGCCGAGGAGTGCCGGGCGTTCGAGTCGCGCGCGGCCGCCGTCACCGACGCCGCGTCGCTCCTGTCGGCGCTCCCCGCCGACGTGCCGGTGACGACCGACTTGCTCGTCGGGGCCGAGACGGTCCGCGGCGAGCGCCACGCGCCGACCGGCCCGGTCGAACACATTGACGAGGTGGTGCGCCGGACCGACCGCGTGGTCGGGTTCACGCCGGTCGTCCTCCCGCAGTACGTGGACATGGTTCACGAGGAGGTCGTCGCCGACGACCTGACCGCCGACCTCGTGTTGGAGGCCCCGGTCGTAGAGTACCTGCGGGAGAACCACGACGAGCGCCTTCGAGAGGCGCTGGCCAGTGGGAACCTCTCGGTCCGTCGGACCGGCGAGACACTGCCGTTCGGACTCGTCGTCGCCGAGGGCGAGGGGTTGGTCCTCATCGTCTACGACGAGACCGGGGACCTCCGTGGCGTCCTGCTGAACGACACCGAAGCCGCGCTCGACTGGGGGACGGAGCTGTTCCGGACCTACTGGGAGCGGGCGGGCGACGAGTCGGGGTGACTACGTCCCTTCCCACTCGGGGTCGCGGTCCTCGAAGAAGGCGTCGATGCCCTCGTTCTTGTCCTCGGAGGCGAACAGGTGGGCGAACAGTTCGGCCTCGTACTCGATGCCCTGCTCCAACTCCATCCGACTGCTGGCCTTCACGGCCTTCTTCGCGAATTCGAGTGCGAGGGGACTCTTCTCGGCCATCGATTCCGCGAGGTCGTAGACGCGCTCCTCGAACTCCGCTTCGTCGTGAACCTCGTCCACGAGTCCGATGTCGCGGGCTTCTCCCGCGTCGATGAGTTCGCCCGAGAGAATCAGCTTCATCGCTTGGCCCTCGCCGACGAGTCGGGGGAGTCGCTGAGTGCCGCCGCCGCCGGGCATGATGCCGAGGTTGATTTCGGGTTGGCCCAACTTCGCTCCCTCGCGGGCGATGCGCGTGTCGCAGGCCTGCGCGAGTTCACAACCGCCGCCGAGCGCGTGGCCGTTGATAGCGCCGATAACCGGCTGTTCGAGGTCGTCCACGTACTCGTAGACTCTGGGGCGCTTGCTCGCCTCGCGCTGTTCGAGCGGGCCGCGCTCGCGCAGTTCCGTCACGTCCGCGCCCGCGACGAACGCGCCCGACTCGTCCGAGCCGGTGAGAACGACCACGCGCACGTCGCTGGCCTCGATGGCGTCCAGCATGTCCTTCAACTCGGCGCGCAGTTGGGCGTTCAAGGCGTTGCGGGCGTCGGGCCGCGAGAGCGTGACGGTGGCGACGTGTTCGACGCGCTCGCCGACCGACACCTCGACCGTCTCGCACTCCGCGCCGACCGCTTCGGGACTGCCGGGCGCGGCGTCGCCGTTCTCGCGTTCGCTCCCGTCGCTCATTCGTCGTCACCCCAGTCGCCGGAGGTGCCCACGATTTCGCCGTCCTCCCAGACGTAGAACCCCTCGCCGGTCTTCTTGCCGAGTTTCCCGGCCCGGACCTTCCGGCGCAGAATCTGGGGCGGGCGGAACCGCTCGCCCAACTCGTCGCGGAGGTGTTCGAGGATGTCCAGTCGCACGTCCAGCCCCACCACGTCGCCCAGTTCCACCGGTCCCATCGGGTGATTGTAGCCCAGTTCCATCGACTGGTCGATATCGCGCGGGCTGGCGACGCCCTCCTCGACCATCCGCATCGCCTCGACGCCCAAGGCGACCCCGAGGCGCGACGAGGCGAACCCGGCGGTGTCCTGCACTTCGATGCCGGTCTTGCCGACGTTCTCCACGAATTCCGTGACGAACTCGACGGTCTCGTCGTCGGTCTGCTCGCCGACGACGATTTCGACCAACTGCATGATGTGGACTGGGTTGAAAAAGTGCAGGCCGATTCCCCGACCGGGGTCGTCGAGCGCCGAGACGATTTCGGTGACGGGGAGCGACGAGGTGTTCGACGCGATGACGGCGTCGTCGGGCGCGGCCGCCTCGACCTCCTCGAAGGTCTGTTTCTTGAGGTCCACGTCCTCGGGGACCGCCTCGACCACGAGGTCGGCCTCGGCGACGGCCGCCGCGAGGTCGGTCGTGCCAGAGATGCGCGAGAGCGTCGCGGCCTTCTGGTCGCCCGACACCTTGTCGCGCTCGACGCCGCCCTGTAGGTTCTCCTCGATGGCGTCGATGCCCTCGTCCACGAGGCTCTCCTCGATGTCCCGAATCGTCACGCTGTGTCCGGCCATCGCCGAGACTTGGGCGATGCCGTGGCCCATCGTCCCGGCTCCCAACACGGCGACTTGCAGGTCGTTCATGTCGGATAGAACGGCGTTCGGCGTGGGGTTAAGCGTTTATCTCTCGGGCGTGGTCTCCTCGTCTAGCGTCGGAGTCAAGTCTCGCGCGACCACCGCCCCCGGAGCAACCCGAGTCCGACGGCGACCGCCGCCACCTGCCCGACGGTCGCCTGCCACTCGGGGGGCGCGCCGCGAGGAGCCCGCTCCTCGGCGAGGTAGTAGTAGGTCCCGTTCGCCCGGACGGTCCTGTGGGCCGCGTCGAGCGGTTCGCCGCGCGTGCGGACCTCCTCGCCGTCGAGCGCCCGCTGGCCTTTCTCCGAGAGGTCGCCGGGCGCGACAGAGATGTTCCGCAGTATTTCGGGCGGCGTGACCTCCTCCAGCGCGTAGGTCACGCGGTACCGGTCGTCGGAAATCTCGGTCCGGTTTATCCGCCAGCGGTAGAACGGCTTGCCGGTCCCGCTGTCCTCCACGATGACGTACTTCGTGTCGAACTCGTACGCGCGGGAGAGGAGTCCGGTCTGGTTCACGACCACCGGCCCGTTCTGGGCGACGCGGGCCGCGAGGACGCACTGCCTGCCGAAGTCGTCGAAGTCGTCGCAGGCCAGCCCCTCGATTTGGCCGGTCGCCCACAGCGTCCCGGTGACGTGGTCGGTGTACTGGACCTCCTCGGCCTCGTACTCGTAGGTCGTCGCTCCCGCGTCGGGCAACAGCCAGAACGGACTCGCCACGAGCGCCAGCGCGACGACGAGGCGGAGGTGGGAGGACCACTCGGACACGTCCACAGGTTACGCTCGGGTGGCAAGTGCTTTTTCACTCCGGCGGTCTCACCGGGTTCGGGTGCCTATTCCGTTCTCAAAGAAATATTATTAGGCTTTTCGGGACTGTGTAGATTGTTCGAGGTCTTCCTCGGTCACTGCGTTCCCTGCGGCCGAACTTTGAATCCGTACCGAGTCACGCCCTCCTGCGTGTAGATGCGCCGCATCGTCGTCTCCACGCCGTCGCCGATTTCGACGCTTTCGGGGTCCGCGGCGACGACCTGCGCGGGGACGCTGGCCTCGCCGCCCTCGGGACCCCGCAAGGCCACGACGGCCACCCCGAAGTCGCCCGACTGGGCCTGCTGTTCGGCGAACTCCGGCGGAGCCCCGCCTTGCGAGATGACGGTCGCGGCCTCGACGCGGCCCTCGCCGGTCAGCGCCACCTCGTCGTACTCCTCCACGAGCGTCTTGCAGTCGTTGCAGGCACCCTCCGGCGGGAAGTTGAGTGCGCCGCAGTCGGGACACCGACCGGCGACGAGTCGATGGCGCTGGTCGAGCGTGCGCTTCCACGAGGGCACGCTGACGTAGGCTCCGCCGCCGTCCGGCGGTCCCGACGTGAGTTCCCCGCGCTTGCGCAGGTACTCGGCGTAGCTGACTCGCTCGCCCTCGGAGAGCGCGAGGTCGGCGGCGACGACGGCGCTCTCGTCGCCGTCGCCACCCTCACCGCCATCCCCGCGGGTCTCGACCAGCAGGGCGTCCGCGCCCGCGCCGCTCCCGAACGAGGCGGCCAGAATCCGCTCGTCGCCGTCGGCCAGCGCGGCGGCGAGCGAGAGCGGCACGCTCGCCGCGCCCGTGTCGCCCAACTCGTGGACGGTCGCGCACCGCTGAATCCGGTCGGTCTCGACGCCGAGCGCGCCCGCCGCGCGGTAGGGCAGCTTGCCGTTCGGCGCTTGGACCGCGGCGGCGTCGATTTCGCCGCCGTCGTACTCCAACTGCTCGACCGCTCCGGCCAGCGTCTCGGTGAACGCCTGTCGTTCGTATCCGGTCGCACCGAGTCCTTCGACCGTCTCCGAGCCAGCGCGCCGGAAGCGCGTGCCGGGGAACTCCTCGGCGTACTCGGCGCGCGCGGTGACTTCGCCCGCTCCCGATTCGGAGAGGAGCAACGCGGCCGCGCCCGCTCCGGCGGCGTGGTCCTCGGCGCTGTCGGGTTCTCCTCGGGGGCAGTCGGCGGCGACGACGAGGCCGACCTCCTCGCGCTCCCCGGACGCCTCGCTACCCCACGGTCCGGCCGACAGTGAGGCATCGAGCGCCCGCGTCCCGGCGCGCGTACTCCCCGTGAAGACGTGGCGAGTCGCGTCGGCCGGAACCCCGAGCATCCCGCCGAGTCGGGCCGAGAGGTCTTCCTCCGCAAGCGGGGGCGTCGTGGACGCAAACGCGAGAAACGCCACGTCCGACCCGTCGCGGTCGGCGGCGTCCAGCGCCCGCGTCGCGGCCTCGTAGGCCATCGTCGCCGCGTCCTCGTCGGCGTCCGGCACCGCCTTCGACTGGACGCCCGCGGCGTGGAACTGCCCCCACGCGGCCTCGAACTCCTCGGCCGAGACGCGGAATCGGGGCGCGTAGGCTCCGACCGCTTCGATTGCGGGTTGCTCCTCGGGCGGGGTGGATTCGCGGTCGCTCATGCCTCGACCTCCCGTTCTTTTTCGAGTACGTGAACCACGGCGGCCCCGCCGCTCCCGCCGACGTTGTGCGTCAGGCCGCGGGTCGCGCCCTCGACCTGCCGATTTCCGGCGTCGCCCGAGAGTTGCTTGAAGGCTTCGGCGACCTGTCCCGCACCGGTCGCGCCGATTGGGTGGCCCTTCGACTTCAGCCCCCCGGAGGAGTTCACCGGCAACTCGCCGTCGAGCGCGGTCGTCCCGGACTCGACCAACTGGCCGCCCTCGCCGGGGGCACAGAAGCCCAAGTCCTCGTAGGCCAGAATCTCGGCGATGGAGAAACAATCGTGGACCTCCGCGAAGTCGAGGTCGTCGGGCGAGACCCCGGCGCGGTCGTAGGCCGTCTCCGCGGCGCGCCGGGAGGCTTCGATGCCGGTGTAGCTGTCGCGCTGGAACAGGCCCACCGCGTCGCTCGCCGCGCCGACGCCCGCGACGCGAATCGGGTCGTCGGTGTACTCGCCGACGACCTCCTCGCTCGCTATCAGTGCGACGGCGGCCCCGTCGGTCGTCGGACAGCAGTGATAGAGCGTCAGCGGGTCGGCGACGGTCTGGGCGGTCTCGGCGTCTTCGAGCGAACACTCGAAGCCCAGTTGTGCGTGAGGATTCTTCGCGCCGTTGCGGTGGTTCTTCACCGCGACGTGCGAGAGTTGTTCGGTGGTGGTGCCGTACTCGGCCATGTGGGCGTCGGCCATCTGGGCGTAGACGCCCGCGAAGGTGGTCCCCGAGAGGCGTTCCCACTCGGTCTCGCCCGAGACGCCGAGCCAGTACTTCGTCGCGTCGCCGGACGCGTCGGTCATGATTTCGACGCCGCCAGCAAGCACCACGTCGGCCATCCCCGAGCGGACCGCTTGGACGGCCTGCCGGACGGCGTAGCCCGACGCGGCGCAGGCGTTCTCGACGCGCGTGGTCGGGATGCCGTGGAGGCCGACGTGTTCGGTCACGGCCGGGCCGGAGAGTCCCAACTGGCGACCGCCGACGCCGAGGGTGCCGACGACCGCCTCGTCTACCTCCTCGGGGTCCATCCCCGCGGGCACCGACTCGCGGGCCGCCTCGAACGCGCTGGTGAATAGCGACCGGTAGCTTTCGTCGGGGAACGACCCGAAGTCGGTCTGGGCCGCGCCGACGAGGTAGGCGTCTCGCATGTACACCACGTGACGGTCTCGGTGGAAATAATTGCCGTTGTCGGCCGGTTTCGGTCGCCGCCGGATTTCGGGTGGCCGTCCGGTCGGGGCGTCTCGCGCCGACGCCCGCCGCTCGCCGAACCCGAAAGCATAACGGCGGGCGGACCGGCAGTTCGGAACGAGATGGTAGGTGCGGGGGCACTGCGGACGTTCGGCGAGCGACCGAGGAGACCGGCGGCCGACCTCGACCGGGGGTGGCGAGCGACCGCGGTCGGCCATCGCGTCGCCCCGGCGGTGCGGGTCGCGGCGTAGGATGGCCCCGAAAGCCCCGAATCGCTCGGCCCTGCTGGATTCGCTCGGCGACCTGCTCCCCGGTCTCGCGCTCCTCGTCGCGCTCGCGCTCGTCGCCCGCGGTCTCGCCGCGTTCGTCCCGGTTCCCGCGCTCCTGCTCGCCGTGCTGGTCGGCGGACTCCTCGCCAACACCGTCGGCGTCCCCGACCGCTTCGAGTCGGGCGTCGGGACCTACAATTTCTGGCTGGAGGTCGGTATCGTCCTGATGGGCGTCCGGGTCTCGCTCGACGCGCTGGTCGAAGCGGGGCCGACTCTGCTCGTCACGGTCGTCGGCGTGGTCGGGTTCACACTCGTCGTCGCGGAACTCCTCGCACGCGGGTTCGACCTCCAGCGTCGCCTCGGGTCGCTGGTCGCGGCGGGCGCGAGCGTCTGCGGCGTCTCGGCGGTCGTCGCGGTCGCGGGAGCGATTCGGGCCGACGAGGAACACGTCGCCTACGCGACCAGCACGATACTGGTCTTCGACGCGCTCACGCTCTTTACCTACCCCGCGGTCGGCCACGCGCTCGGACTGGCCGACCGGGTGTTCGGCGTCTGGGCGGGACTGACGATGTTCAGCACCGGCCCCGTGACGGCCGCCGGGTTCGCCTACTCGGAGGTCGCCGGACAGTGGGCGACCGTGGCGAAGTTGACCCGCAACGTCCTGCTGGGCGGACTGGTCGTGGCGTACTCAGTGGTCTACGCCGGGTCGGGTTCGGGCGACGAATCGGCCGTCGGGTCGGGTTCGGACGACGAATCGGCCGTCGGGTCGCCGTCGGGCGACGGTTCCGCGTCGGCGGTGTCGTTCCTCCGGAGCCTCTGGGACGGCTTCCCGACGTTCGTCCTCGGGTTCCTCGCGCTGGTCGTGCTGGCCAGCGCGGGCGTCTTCACCGACCCGCAACTCGCCCGCATCGAGGAGGCCTATCGCGCGGCGTTCCTCGTCGCCTTCGCGGGCCTCGGCACGAGCGTCGCGCTCGGCGACCTGCGCGAGACCGGGGTTCGCCCGCTGGCGGTCCTCGCGCTCACGCTCGCGGTCGTGAGCGCGGTCGTGCTGGTCGTCGTCCGAGTCGTCTTCTGACGCGACGCGGGAGTGGCCGGTTCGCGCGCGGTAATCGAACTTCCGGCGGTCACGACGCCGAGGTTCCGCGACGACGCCTCCACCGACCAAACAGTTTAGACCCTCTCTTGCGAATGATTATTCGACATGGTCTACAACGACGTAGAGAGCCTCCCCCGCGAGGAGTTGCGCGATTTGCAGAGCGAGCGACTCGCCGAGACCGTCGAGTACGCCTACGAGAACGTCGAGTTCTACCGCGAGGCGCTGGAGGAGGCGGGCCTCTCGCCCGAGGATATCGAGAGCGTCGAGGACATCTCGAAGCTCCCGTTCACGACGAAGGAGGACTTCCGCGACGAGTACCCCGACGGCCTCTTCGCGGTCGAACACGACGAGGTCAGCCGGATTCACGCTTCGTCGGGCACCACGGGCAAGCCCAAAATCGTGAGCTACACCGACGAGGACTTGGGCGTCTGGCGGGAGGTCATGGCTCGGTCGCTGTACGCGGCGGGCGTCCGCCCCGACCACGTCGTCCAGAACGCCTACGGCTACGGCCTGTTCACGGGCGGTCTGGGATTCCACGACGGCGTGGAGGAACTGGGGGCCTGCGTCATCCCGACCGGCGGCGGCAACACCGCCCGCCAGTTGGACATGTTGCAGGACATGGAGAGCGACGTACTGTCGGCCACGCCCTCCTACTGCCTCTATCTGGCGGAGGCCGCCGAGGAGCGCGGCATCGACCCGAGGGACCTCCCGCTCTCGACGGTCATCATCGGCGCGGAACCGTTCACCGACCCCATGCGCGAGGAGATAGAGGAGGCCCTCGACGTGACCGCAGTGGACGTGTACGGTCTGTCGGAAATCATCGGACCGGGCGTCTCCATCGAGTGCGAGGAGGTCCAGCACGGCCTGCACGTCTGGGAGGACCACTTCTACCCCGAGGTCGTGGACCCTCGGACCGGCGAACCGCTCCCCGAGGGCGAGGAGGGCGAACTCGTCCTGACGAGTCTGACGAAGGAGGCCCTGCCGGTCCTCCGGTACCGCACGGGCGACATGACCTCGCTGACTTACGACGAGTGCGACTGCGGGCGCACCGTGGTCCGGATGGACAACGTGACCGGGCGCACCGACGACCTCCTCATCGTCCGCGGGGTGAACGTCTACCCGAGCCAAATCGAGGAGGTGATGGTGGACATCGAGGACGTGGCTCCGCACTACCGCATCGACCTCTACCGCCGCGGGAACTTGGACCGGATGGAACTCACCGTCGAGTACCACGAGGAGTACGAGGGGACCCACGACGAACTCGAACGACGCATCCGCGAGAAACTGGAGGAGACCTTGGAGGTCAAGCCCGACGAAATCGAGGTCGTCGGACCGGGCGTCGTGGACCGGACCGAGGTCGGAAAGGTCAAGCGCGTGTTCGACCACCGAGGAGACGACGAGTGAGACGGTAGGCGCGTCGTCGTTCTCGTTCTTCTCGCCGTTCCGAAGGCTCCGGACCGCTCAGTACGAAACGGCGTTTCCCCGAGCGTGACTGCCGGAATATCCGAGAAGACCTTTTAGAAAGCCCCCGCCCGCTCGCGGTCGCTCGGCGACATCTCCGCCGCTCCCTGCGGTCGCTCCGGAGAGGGGTCGCCGAGACGACCACGGCCTCCGGCCGCGAGCGGGCGGCCCCTTTATCCACCCCGTCGGTTGCGTCGCCGAGCGTCTGTCGCGTCGCCGAGCGTCTGTCGGTGGTTCGTCGCGGGGAGTGCGCTCCTCGTCCGCCCCAACCTCCTGCGGTCCTCGTCCCTCGCGCAGATGGGGGCGACGACCGCGAGCGTCGCGGCAGTATCGCTTTTCACCGACGACGTTGGGTTCCGGGGTGGTGAGACCGATGTTCGACAGGTCCGAAATCACGGCCGAAACCACAACCGGAGGAGACCGCTGATGGCGCGCGTCGCGCTCCTCTACGGGACCACCGAGGGACAGACCGCGACCATCGCCGAGCGAATCGCCGACGTGTTGGCCGACGCGGGCCACGAGCCGACCCTGATTCACGCCAAGCACCTGCCCGAGGAGTTCTCGCTCGCGGACTACGACGCCGCGGTGGTCGGGGCGTCGCTCCACTACGGGAAACACCAGAAGTACGTCCGGCGGTTCGTCCGCGAGCGCGCCGACGAACTGAACGGGATGCCCTCGGCGTTCTTCTCGGTCAGCCTCGCCGCGGCGGCCGGGACCGACGAGGGCTGGCGGGAGGCCCGCGGAAAGCTCGAAGACCTCCTCGGCGAGACCGGCTGGGACCCCGACGCGACCGCGGTCGTGCCCGGCGCGCTCAAGTACAGCGAGTACGGCGTCCTCAAGCGGTTCCTGATGAAACGAATCTCCAAGAAGACGGGCGGGGACACCGACGCGTCCCGCGACTACGAGTACACCGACTGGGACGAGGTAGAGGGCTTCGCGGCCGATTTCGGCGAGTCGCTGGCCGAGGCGGCGAACAGTTAGTCGGTCACGCTGATGCCGCCGAAAGCGACGAACCCCGTCACCACGAGGTCCACCTCGTCGTGTTCCTCGTCGCGGCGCGGGCGGTCGTCCTCGGCCGCGCCGAACACCGGAATCGCGTCGATGCGGACGTTCCAGTCGCGCGGGACCACCACGTCCACGCCGCCGAACAGCGCGGTCGCCGAGACCTGCGCCGGGCGGTCGGAAATTCGGGCGTCCCGGAGGTCGAGTTCCGCGCCGCCGAACACCGCGGTCAGGTCCCCGCCCGCGAACGACTTCGATGTCGAACGCTTCTCGTTGCCGCCGAAGAACGCGAGGGCGGAGACGTACTCGTCGGCGACCGTGTGGACGCGAGCGCGGTAGCGCGCCAGCACGACCGAGAGTCCGAAGACGATGACGAACACGGGCCAGAGCGGCGCGAGGTCGGCGACCTCGACGATTCCGAGCGCGACCAGTTGCGCCCCGCCAGCGACGAGGACGATTATCGCCGGTCCCGCGACGTTCCGGAACTCGCTGGCGACCATCGCGTACACCGCCACGAGGACGAACAGCGAGGGGACGTAGGTCAACAGCGAGTCGGTTTCGAAGAGACCGGTCGTGTCCAGCAGAAGCAACACGCCCAGCAGGACGACGAGCGCGCCGAAGATGGTCTGGCTGGTCGGTCTGCGTCCGAGGTTTCTAGATCGAGTTTCCGTGGCCATGCTCCTAGTACGACGAGTGGAGAGATAACCGTATCCGAAGCCTCTCAAATCCCGAGAATCAGGACCTCTCGACGCGATTGTCTCTACTTGACGGCGAACCTGACGCGATACCGGACGGTCGAGCCATCGGTTCTGCCCCGACCCGTCACACCGAACGACCCCGCCACGACGTACTCGCCCGGCGGCAGGTCGGCCGGGACCGCGTACTCCTCGGCGACCGACTCGCCGGGCGCGAGCGTCGAAACCAGCGCCACCTCCTCGGTCGCCGTCACGTCCCGGCCTGCGGTTCGAACGCGGTTGCTGGCGGCGTAGGCGTCGGTCCAGAGGAGATGCCGGGACTTCTCGCCGTCTTCCGCGGAGCGACACCGGACGACGCCGAAGGGTCGCGGCGGACCGCTGGCGAGTCGCACCTCGCCGCCGCTTCCGGTTCCGTCGCCACCCCCGCTCGCGTCGCTCCCCTCGTGGCGGGCCGCGAGTCGAAGTCGCCCCTCGCGGACCTCGGCCTCGACCGAGACCGGGACCTCACCGTCGGACTCCACGTAACTCGTGTAGAACGTGCCGTCGAGCGCGACGTACCGGTGGTCCCGGAGCGCGTCCAGCAGGCCCGCGGGCGCGCGGTCGAACCCGTACGCCCCGCGCGCCCGGCCAGCGCGCCGGACGAGTTCGCGGGTGCGTTCCGGGGCCGCGTCGGCGCGCCAGACCGCGCCGCCGACCGCCGCCGAGACGGGGACCTCGGTCGCCGAGAGTTCGGCGGGCGGGCCAGCGTCGTCCACCTCGACGGCGAAATCGAGGAGGTCGCCGTGGTAGCGCGCGGCGTCGTAGTTCTCGAAGAACGCCCGGAGCGCGGGCCAGACGTAGCTCAACTCGACGCCCTCCCGGCGGGCGATTCGCAGGAGACCCGTGGCGACGTACTCGTCGCGGGTGACGGCGCGCTCGTACTCGGCGTAGGTCGCAATCGCGCCCGTCACGTCGCGCTCGGCGACGGTCTCGGCCGTGACGCGGTAGGTCGGCAGGGTGTCGTCGAGCCGGTAGTAGGTGCCCGACCGCTCCACGAACGGGGTCGCGCTGGCGAACTCGCAGAGCCACTCCGGCGGGTCGCGGGTCCGGTAGGTGCCGTCTATCGCGCTGGCCGCGACCTCCCGCTCGCGGGGCGAGAGGTCCGAGAACGGCGTAACTCGTCCGCGGGGGTCGTCGCCGAGGTCGTTCAGTCGGACCACGCGGTCGAACGTCTCGGCGCGCCGGACCGACAGCGCGCGGTCGGTCGCGGCCGGTCGGGTCTCGTCCGGCGCGGCCGAGTCTCCGCGGTTCGCCGCGCCGCGGTTCGTCGCGCCGGGGTCCGTCCCGCCGTCGCTCCCGCTCGACGCCCGGAGCGAACCGAGGAGTCCGGCGGTTCCCGTCGCCGTCGCGGCGACCGCGAGGCCGAGGAACGGGCGGCGTCGCATACCGGTGGATGACACTCGGGGTTCAAAAGTATGCAGGAATTAAAATAGGCTTGTCGGGGCGGCGACTCCGGCGGCGGGTCTGCGCTCCGGAGTCGAACCATCGGCGCTCGTCGGACCGCGGATGAACGGCGACGCCACCGTCCGGGGAAAACGGCGGAGGCTACTTTTCGCCGGGGCGGTACACTCGGCCGCGGAACGCCGCGACTTCGTCGTCGCGCTCGTCGGTGACGGCGACGCGGTAGGACGCGGTTCGGCCGCGCTCGTGGACGCGCTCGGCTTCGGCGGTCAGCGTCTCGCCGACTTCGACCGCCTCGAAGTAGGAGATGTTGGTCTCCAGCGCGAGCGCGGTGTCGCCCTCGCCGTTCGACGCGGCCGCGAACGCGGCGTCCGCCAGCGAGTAGACGGCTCCGCCGTGGGGCGTCCCGTGGAAGTTCAGCAGGTCCTCGGTGACGGTCAGTTGGGTGGTCGCGGTGCCGGGTTCGAGGTCGGTCAACTCGACGCCCAACGTCTCGCAGAAGGGGTCCGAGGCGATTCGTTCGCGGCGTTCGTCGGGAATTTCGGCCATGGGCGCAGTTCGCGCGACGGGCACTTAGTGTTCGACTTCGGCGACCGACTCGACTCGTCTCGATTGCTCACCGTCGTCGGTCCTCTCTGACTCCTCCACGAAAGATACCATAGAATTTTGTCGCCGACGAGCGAACCCCGAAATATGCCGTACAGCTACACGCCTCACCACTTCGAGGACTTCGAGGAGGGACAGACCTTCGAGAGCGTCGGCCGGACCGTCACCGAGTACGACTTCGTCCAGCACTCGGCGTTCGCGGGCGACTGGACCGAACTCCACACCAACAAGGAGTACGCCGAGGACGAGTACTTCGGCGAGCGCGTGGCCCACGGCCCCATGACGTTCGTCCTCGCCACGGGGTTCGTCTACCGCACCGGCATCTTGGAGCGGACCGTGCTGGCGTTCCTCGGGATGAACTACATGGACATCCCGAACCCGGTCCACATGGACGACACCGTCTCGCTGGACATGGAAGTCGTGGAGACGAAGGAGATTTCGAGCCGAGACGACTCCGGGATGGTCGTCATCGACACGACGATGACGAATCAGGAGGACACCGTGGTCTTCGAGGGCGACATGAAGTTCCTCATCAAGAAGGACGAGGGCGACGAGTAGGCCGATTCCGCTCCTCCTGCGGCGACTAATCGAAATAGTTTTGTAATAATTATTTTACTATCGAGTCATGGACTACTCGTCAGCGCGGCGTGGCGAATCATCCGACGTGGCATCCCTCGAAGGCCGCTCGCTCGTCGCGGTCGGGGCCGTCCTCGCGGTGATGCCCGTCACCCTTCTCGTCTTCGCCGTCGTCGGCGGACTCACCGGAACCGGACCGAACGAGTTCGACCTCCCGAGCGTCTTCCTGCTGTACGGCCTCGCCAACCTCGCCGTCCTCGGCGGGGCGTACGCGGTCCTCTCGCCCGCCGAGCGACGGGCGGCGTTTCCCCTCCGGCGACCGACCGGCCGCGAACTGCTCGCCGTCGCCGCCGCCTTCGTCGTCGGTCTCGGCGTCTTCGAGGTCACGACCGCGGTCACGTCCTCGTTCGGCTACGAGGTGAGCGGCCTCTCGTACTCGCTGTCGGACCCCGCGACGCTCGCCGCCGTGGTCGTCGGTCCCGTCCTGCTCGGGCCGTGGGTCGAGGAGTTGCTCTACCGAGGGTTGCTCCTCGGCGGCCTGCTCGCTCGTGGCTGGTCCCCGCTCGCGGCGGCCGCGGGAACGATTCTGGTCTTCGGCGCGATTCACGTCCCGTTCTTCGGGGTGGCGGGCGGCGTCTTCGTCACGGTCTGGAGCCTCCTCCCGACCGCGCTTCGGCTCCGGTACGGCGACCTCACCGGCCCGAGCCTGTTGCACGCGGCGAACAACGCCTTCTCGTATCTGGTCGTCGTCGCGCTCGGGATGTGAGTTTTCGCGTCCGGACGCGATTCCGAGCCGTCGTCGCTCCGACCACCACCCTTCGCACGATTTTTCACTACAGTTCCCGAACACCACTCCATGCCCAAACTCGACGTAGTTCGAGACCATCCCGACGAGAATCCCATCATCGACACCCACTGCCACCAACCCACCGAGGAGTTCCTGCACGACGCCGGTGGGCTGATGATGGAGGACGCCGCCGAGAAGTTCGGCTCGTCAATCGAGACCGACACCTACGACAACCTCATCGAGGAGTACCACGAGGTCGGCATCGGCAAGACCGTCCTGCTGGGGTGGGACGCCGAGACCAACACCGGCAACCCGCCGGTACCTAACGACTACGTCGCGGAGGTGCGCGACGAGTACGACGACTTCTTCGTCGGGTTCGCCAGCGTGGACCCGCTGAAAGACGACTGCGTGGAAGAGGCCGAGCGCGCGGTCAAGGACCTCGGTCTCTCCGGGTTCAAGTTCCAGCAAATCGCGCAGGGCTTCGACCCGAGCGACCCCGAACACGAGGAGCTGTTTTCGACCATCGAGGACCTCGGGGTCCCGGTCGTCTTCCACGGCGGCAACTCCACGCTCGGGGCTGGCGCGCCCGGCGGTCGCGGGCTGAAAATCAAGTACGGCAACCCGATGCTGATAGACGACGTGGCGGCCGAGCATCCCGACCTCCAGATTCTCCTCGCGCATCCCGCGTTCCCGTGGGAGAAAGAGCAGTTGGCCATCTGCCAGCAGAAGGGCAACGTCTACATGGACCTCTCGGGGTGGATGCCCCGGTACATCGACGACCAAGTGTTGCACTACGCCAAGACGCTCCTGCAGGACAAGGTGATGTTCGGTACGGACTACCCGATGATAGAACCGGCACCGTGGCTGGAGCAGTTCGAAGAACTCGACTTCCCCGACGAGGTTCAGCGCAAGATTCTCTGGGAGAACGCAGAACAGTTCCTCGGACTCTGACTCGCGGGAACGCACTTTCGAGGTTGGTTTCAGAACGATACGACTGCTGCGTCGAACTCAGCACTCCAGAGTCGGGAACTCCTCGCACGTACAGAACGGAACCACGCTGATTTCGAATGCCATATTTTGTCACCTCCGTACGTATTTGATATATCGCATGTTTAAATTATTTTTTGCTAGATAGAGGTACATTAACACGGCCACCGCCCCGACTCTACTCGCCGTCGTCGGCCTCCACGAGGGTCGTCTCGTCACCGCTCGCGTGGCGAATCTCGACCGCGTGGCGAGTGTGGCGCGCGTGGGTCTCGGCCCATCGCGTCGCGGCGTCGCTGGCGAGTCGTTCGGCCTCCTCGGGACAGTGACGACAGACGGCCCGCCACGTCGCTATCTCGTCGGGGAAGTGGCCGGTGTGCCGGCGGTGGTCGAGCGCGAACTGCTCGACGGCGTGGTTGCCCACGCCCAAGTCCGCGAACTCGTCGGCGAGGTCCCACTCGCGGTCGCACCGCTCGCAGGTCACGATGGGGGCGTCGAACTCGTCGTTCGTCGCCGGGCCGCCGGTCGGTCCGTCGCCCGGTAGCGGGTCGTCGGTCGGGCCGTCGCGTCCGTCTGCCATACCCCACCGTAGCGAGGCCAGCCATTTGAGTGTCGTCCCCGAGACCGAATCGAAAGACGAGAACGAAAGCGCATTTGTTCCCCGAAAAACACGTTCGGGTGTGGTACTCGACGCATTTCGCTCTCGGGGTTTCTCGGTGGGTCGTCTGCTGGTCACGCTCCCGTTGGTGGCACTACTGGCCGCCGCCGTACTCTACGGAGACCCCGACCCGTCGTCGCTGGCGTTCGTACTCACGACAGTCGTCTTTCTCGCTGTGAGTGCCGTCCGCCGATTCCGAACCCACGACGCGTGGCCGGTCGTCCACACTGGCATGCTGTTCGTGTGGGGCCTCGCGCTCTTTTTCGTCGGCGGCGACCCGCGCTCGTACGGGTTGCTCCTCGTCGTCGTCGGACTGGTCGGTGCCGCCGTCGAGACGTACAACTACCGCCACGGAACGTCCTACGGTCAGATTTCGCGGTCGGAGTGACGACGTTTGGGGCCGCCGCCTCACTCGAACTCGGGGTCCCGACCCTCCAAGAAGGCCGCGACGCCCTCCTCGTGTTCGGGCGTGTCGTAGGCCAGCGACTGGACGTGGTTCTCGTAGTCGATGGCCTCCTGCCAGCCCCGGCCCAAGTTCTCGTGGATGGCGCGCTTGGCCAGTCCGATGGTCGTCGTCGGGCGCTCGCGGAGCGTGTCCAGCAGGTCCGCGACGCGCTCGTCCAGTTCGTCGTCGGGGACCGCCTCGTTGACGAGTCCGAGTTCGGCGGCCTCGTCCGCGCTGAAGAACTCCCCGGTGAACGCGAGGCGCTTGGCGGCGCGCAGGCCGACGAGATGGGGCAAGAGGAACGACCCGCCGGTGTCGGGAATCAGGCCGACGCGGACGAACGCGCAACTGAACGTCGCCGACTCGACGGCGTAGGCGAAGTCGCTGACCGCCGCGATGGCCAGTCCCGCGCCCACGGCGTCGCCGTTCACCTTGGCGACGATGGGCACCTTCGCCGACATGGCCTCCTCGACCACGCGGCCGAACGTCTCCGTGACGCGCTCGTAAGCCTGTTCGGTGGTCTCCTCGCGCTCGGCCATCGACTCGATGTCTCCGCCCGCGCTGAACACGCCGCTCTCGCCGGTCAGGACCAGCGCGTCGAACTCGTCGGCGTCGGTGTCGGATATGATATCGGCCAACTCCTCGGCGGTATCGGTGGTGAAGGCGTTCATCACTTCGGGTCGGTCGAACGTGACGGTTCGGACGCCGTCCTCCTCGGCAATTTCCATACGCCCACCGTCCGGCGCTACCGAAATAAGGCTACCCCACTGTCGGGCGGGCCGACCGCTTTTCGCGTCGCGTAGCGGCTCGGACAACGAGTATTTTTAAGCCGCTCGCCGCCCCAAATCGACCGCATGGACGTAGAGAACTTCTTCGAGGAGATGCCGTTCGCCGACCTGCTGGGCGTCGAAGTCACCGAAGTCGAAGACGGTCACGCCGAGGGCCGGGTCGAGATGCGCGAGGAGTTGTCGTGGAACGCCGACCGCCAGATGGCCCACGGCGGCGTCACCTTCACCCTCGCGGACACGGTGGGCGGCGCGGCGCTGGTCTCGCTGGTGGACCAACCGGTGCCGACCATCGACATGCGCATCGACTACCTCGAAGCCGGGACCGGCGACCTGCGCGCCGAGGCCGACGTGGTGCGCTGTGGGAGCGACGTGGGCGTCGTGGACGTGGCAGTCTATGCAGAAGACGGAGACGCGCAGGTCGCCGACGCGCGCGGCGTCTACAAGACCGGATAAGCGCGGATTGTTTTGCCCGCCACCATGCGACTCCTCCACTACTCCGATTTGGAAAACGTCTACGACCGCCCCGAGCGCGCGGGCAGACTTGCGGGCTGTATCGACGCGCTCCGTGACGACGAGACTGTCGTGGTCGGTACCGGCGACGACCACTTCGGCGTAAGACGTATTCGTTGAGCAGTCGCGCGACGAAGATTCTGGGGCCTATATTTCTCCTTCGAGAGGAATATCTAGAAAGACAGTGACTACCGCTGCGTCTCCTCCACTTTGCGGAACGCAGAGCATCGGGCTCTACCCGTGTAGTACCCTGTTCAGGGGACGGGAGTCGCTTCATTGAGCAGATCGGCGACTGTCTTGACCGCTTCATCGCAGGGACAGACTCGTTTAGCGGGATGTTCGGGTACGAGGCCTCATCGTGGCGTAGACTGGACGCCGTGCGTGGCAAAACTCTACTGACCGACTGCGCCGCTTGGCGGTTGTCGGCAAAGCCACTATCCAACGAGTGGTAGGTCAACTACTTCAGTCCCCCGCGACTATATATTCCAAAGTAATATCATATAATATTAAATATTTAGAACTAGCGAATAAAAATAAGTGCCATTACCAGAGTTTCAAAAATGCAGATGAAAAAAGATGATACAAGCGGAATGAATCGACGAAGGATGCTGTCGGCAACGGGAACTGCTCTTGCAGGGTTGAGCGTCGGCACCGCGAGCGTGCGAGCCGGTGGGAAGTCCTCGAGCAACGGCAAAAGTTTGTACGACATCGGGTTGTCCCTTCGGGATAAACACGACTGGAGTAACTCCGAATGGCGCTCGTTCCTGAGCAAAAAAGGAATGGACCATACGCATTCGAGCGTAGAAATCCCGGTTTCGAAAGGCGGCACAGAACGGAACGATCCCGGAACGCAGAAGATGGACCAGTCGAAGCTCCGGTTCTACCTGACTTACACCTACTCGCCAGACATCACCCAACCGCAATACGACGCGATAGACTTCGAGTGGGAGTTCGTGTACGGCGACGAACTACCCTACGGAGAGAGTCCATACGACCTCTGTACCATCGAGTGGGAACAGGGCAAGTACAACTACGGCGGGCTCTATTACGACAACGATTGGTGTCGGGAAGTGAAAAACGGGGACACGTCCGGTGTCACTGGTGCTGCGGTTGAGTACGACGATGGCGCACACACGAACTACATAATCGGAGATGCGGTCAACAACGACCCCGACAACTACAATCAGGCGTCGTACATGGGATTGTCTGTTGAGCAGGAGTCGGGCAGTGCGAGCGACAACGACATCGACTTCGATTACTGGCACTCGTGGGAGAACACCTACTTTAATGTCAGTATCGGAACCGGCGGTGTGTCAGTCTCACCCCAGAGTGGAACCAACTGGTGGAGCGAGTCGAAAGTCGTGCAGGTGGAGGATATCGACTAACTAGAGAGTACCGACGGACATTGAGCCACTTCGAAACAGACGAAGTGGCGGCGCGTTTTTTAGATCGTCGTATTTATGCATTAAGAAGTAGCTGGCCAAACGTCAAGCGACGGCTATCGCTGACCGAACTGATACGCTTTTGCACACGAATCCCGGGAAACGTGGATTCGATTCGACAATGAAAGTTCCGCGTTTCTGACTCGTATCTATTCCGCCCCGCCGACACGAATACGGAGGGGAGCTGTTTGGAATATATGAACTTCGGGTCGGCCGGTTGGCGTCATTGGGTGCCGGACGACGATGAGAGCCACAGAATAACCCAGCATGGGATTGGGAACTGACTTCTTCGAAACGGTCAATATATACTCGGCGAGCGATGCGAAGGTGTCGTTGGCGCGCGGGTCGTCCGACCGGGCTTGAGCGGCCGAGTAGTCTACGAAGTCAAACTGGCCGAAGAATAACCCAAATCATTTTGTCTATTTTATAGACAGTGTTTCCTTGCCAATAGAATCAGTTAGGTTGTGCATAGCTCACTCGCTCGTCGTCTCGGTGGCGCGCCAGAGCGCGTTGAACCCGAGGAGGAACGCCGCGCCGCCGCCCACGACCACGCCGAGAGTACCGCCGTTCTGGAGTATCAGGACGGCCAACAAGAACGCGACGACTTCGAGCATCCGGTGAACGTCGGTGAGCATCGTGTCTGCGTCGGTCATGGTCGGGTCGTGAGAGACGACCCTCAAGAAAAGGTCGGTTTCTACAGTGCCCGAATAATGGAGTTCCCGACTAGCAGGAGTATGGCGACGCCTCCTGCGACTAAACCAAAGAACCCCTGACTGAGAGCGACCACCGCTAGCAAGAGCGCTATCAGTTCGAGCGTCTGGTGGATGTCCGTGAGTTGCTGAACGATTTCGTCGTCGGCCATCATTCGAGCGTGTCGGCTACGTCACAAATTCGATTTGGTTCCGCGCGAGTTGCCCCGTGTTCCGCAAGCTACTTTCCACCGACCCGACAGGAATTTGGCATGGACGACGCCCTCCGAATTCGACTTGACGCTATCATCCTCCTCCTGGTCGTCGTCGCCACCCTGCTCGCGCTGACGCTCGCTGCTGTCGGCGGCGGTGAATGGCTCGTATTCGCCTTTCTCCTCGGCTTCGTGAGCGTGACAGTCACCTATTCGATTTTAGTGGGAGACGAGCATCGAGGAGGCGACGGGAAAACGACCGGTCCCACCGAGGAGGATTGAGACCGTCCACGGTCCGTCCCTACCCGAACACCTGCGCGAACAGCGTCGCCTGCCCCCGGCGCAGGCGCTCCAGAAACGCCGACTTGCTGATTCCCACCTCGTCGGCGACCGCCGCGGCGGTCGCGCCGCGCGGCACCGCGAAGTAGCCCATCTCCAACGCGGTCCGGAGCGCGACCTCTTGGGCGGGGGTCACGTCCCACCGCTGGGCGACCGCCTCGTCGTCCTCGCTCCCGAGCGGGAAGACGCGTTCGAGCGAGACGCCCACCGTCTCGGCGACCGCCGCGAGGACGCCCTGTAACACGTCGTGGCCGACCACCGCACCGGTGTAGCGTTCGGTCCCCTCGCGGTACTGCAACGTCTCGGCCATGAACCCCGCGTCGGTCAACTCGTGGACGACGCAGGGGTGTTTCGAGAGACACCGGAAGTTGGTCCGACTGTCGGTCCGGGAGACGTGGAGGTAGCGAATCCGGTCGTCGGCGTCGAGGAGTGCCGCGAGTTCGTCGGTCTCCTCGCCCGCCGAGAAGCGCAGGAGCGCGTTGTCGTCGTGGCGGAGTTGCGGCGGTCTGGCGTCGATGGTCGCGCCCGTCTCGCGGGTCGCCTCGGCCAGCGGGCAGTCGTCGCCCGTGACGCTGAACTCCACGACGAGACATTCGTCTATCAATTTCGACCACCTCTCGAACCGATGCGTCGCCGAGAGACGGAGGAACGTCGGCGAAGAAGAGTTAGAAAGCCCCCGCCGAGTCGCGGTCGCTCCGCCGGATATTCCGCGCGCAGAACTGCGCGCGGAATAGGGCCGCCGGAGGCGACCACGGGCCTTCGACCCGCGACTCGGCGGCCCCTTTCAGTCCACCCAGACGTGGCGGTCGGTCGGCCGGGCGTTCGCGGTGGTTCGGTGGGTACTCGCGCTATCGTTCGACGGTCGGCCGGGCGTCGGCGGCGTGTCGGCCGGGCGGTCATACGAGAAACTTGTTCGGCTGGCTATTTAAACCCGCCACATGGACGGGTTAATCGGTATCCCGGTCGGGGTCGTAGACGATTGTATATGGACATCGAGCAAGTCAAGGAGCGCGCCGGGCCGCGCGAGTTCAGTCCGAAAGACGACCTCCCGGAGAAGTACCGGAAGGCCGCGACCCGCATGATTCAGTTCCACGCCAACAGCGAAATCATGGGGGCCTACCTCGAACGACCCTTCATCCGTGAGGCACCGAGTCTCGACCGGAAGCTGGCCTTTTCCGCGAAAGTGCAGGACGAAATCGGCCACGGGCAACTCCTCTACCGGGCCGCCGAATCGCTCGGTATCAAGGACCGCGAGCAGATGCTGGACGAACTCGCCAACGGCGAGGGCAAGTTCCTCAACTGCTTCCACTACCCGCTGGAGTCGTGGGTCGAGACGCCGATGATAGCGTTCTTCGTGGACGGCGCGGCGATGCGCCGACAGGCGACGCTCAAGCAGTCCAGTTGGGAGCCGTACGCCCACGCGATGGACAAGGTGTGTTTCGAGGAGGGCTTCCACGTCAAGCACGGCGAGGCCATCCTCTACGAACTCATGACCGGCTCGAAGGCCGAGCAGGAGAAGACCCAAGAGGCCTTCGAGACGTGGTGGCCTCGAATCATCCAGTTCTTCGGACCGACCGACGACAAGTCCACCCACCACGACTTCTCGGCGGACGTAGGGCTGAAGACGATGACCAACGACGACCTGCGAAACGCCTTCCTCAACGCCTACATCCCGAAGGCCGAGAAGTACGGTCTCGAAATCCCCGACGAACCGCGCATCCGGGAGAACGGCGACGGCACCTACGAAGTCGAGGAGGACGACCTGAACTGGGACGAGTTCTTCACCATCGCGAAGAACGACGCGCCGGGGAGCCACGAACAGATCGGCAAGCGCAACCGCACCCAAGAGGCCGTCGAGTGGGTCCGGAACTCGATGGACGGCTGGGAAGCGAAGGACGCGGGCCAGACCCCGCAGGCGGCCGACTAACCATGATTTGGGAAGTGTTCCGTCAGGACCAAGCGGGCGAGTATCACACCCACTGCGGAAACGTCCACGCGCCCGACCGCGAGATGGCGCTGATGTTCGCCGAAGTCCAGCACGGGCGGCGCAAGCCGACCAACAGCCTGTGGGTCGTCCCGCAGAAGGAAATCGGCGAGGTCGATACCGAGGACGCGAAGTTCGGCGGCACGACCGACAAGTCCTACCGGTGGGCACAGTCCTACAGCTTCGAGGCCGCCGCCTCGGAGGTCGCCGAGTCCGAGAGCGAACAGGTCGAGGCCGAGGCCGAGCGCCAGCGGGGTGACGACTGATGGCGACCGCAGAGCAACTGTCCGGACCCGACGAACTCTCCGACGAGGAGCGCGAAGCGGTCGAGACCCTGCTGTTCCGGCTCGCGGACGACGAGTTCGTCCTCGCGGAGCGATACACCGAGTGGCAGGTCCGCGCGCCCACCCTCGAATCCGACCTCGCGCTGGCGAACATCGCGCAGGACGAGTTGGGTCACGCCCGACTCTGGTACGACCTCCTGCAGGATTTCGGCCCGGACGAACCCGACCTGATTTGGGAACGTCCGCCCGACGAGTGGCACCACAGCACGCTGACCGAACGCCCCTTCGAGGAGGGCGACTGGGCCGACCCCATCCTGCGGTCGTACCTCTACGACGTGGCCGAGGAGATTCGCCTCGAAGCCCTCGTGGATTCGTCGTACGCCCGCATCCGCGACCGCGTGGGCAAGATTCGGGGCGAGGAGGACTACCACCGCGAACACGCCGAGAACTGGCTCGAACGACTCTGCGACGACGACGAGGGGCGACGGCGCGTCCAGCAGGCGCTCGACCGACTTCTGCCCTACGCCCTGACCGTCTTCGCGCCGGTAGACGACGAAATAGAGACCCGAATCGACGAGTTGGGGCTTCGGACCGAGACGCTGGCGGACATGCGCGAGGAGTGGCTCGACACCGTGGTCCCGTACCTCGAAGGACTCGGTCTCGATGTCGATGCGGACGCCGACCTGCCCGAGGAGATCGGCCGGGACACTAGTCACACCGACGACTGGGACGACCTCTGGGACGAGTTCACCAACACGTATCGCGAACTCGACCGCCACGAGGCGACCCGAATCATGAAAGACCCCGACGAGGTGGAGTGACGTGTCCAGCGAAAGTGACGAACCACGTTCGTCATCTCGTGAGACGGAGTCTCACGGTGTGCCCTACGACCCCGAGATTCCGGACCTCCGCGAGGAGGACCCCGCGGACCTCGACGCCGACGAGATTCCCGGCACCGGGGGCGTCCCCGGTTTCGGCGACGACTGCGAGGACCCCGCGCTCTGTGCGTACACCGAGTACGTCGAGGGCGAGGAGGTCGAGGACCTGCCCGAGACCGGCGAGGGTGCCGAGGGCGTCGAGGCCGACGTGTGGGACGCCCTCTACGGCGTCGAGGACCCCGAGATGCCCGTCTCCATCGTGGACCTCGGGCTGATTTACGGGGTGGAAGTGACCGAGCGCGTGGACGAGGGCCACCACGCCGAGGTGCTGATGACCCTGACCTACTCGGGGTGTCCGGCCCGCGACATGCTGACCGACGAGGTGGAGCGGAGCGTCACGGGCGTCGAGGGAATCGAGTCGGTGGACCTGCGACTCGTCTGGAGTCCCGAGTGGTCCATCGAGATGGTGACCGAACAGGGGAAGGCCGACCTGAACGACTTCGGCCTGAGCGTCTGACCATGCGACGACCCGACCCGAGCGTCGAGACCTCCGGCGAGGACAGCGGCGCGGAGTGCCCCTACTGCGGTTCGACCGAGACCGAGCGCGAGCATCCGAAAGGCCCGTCGCTCTGCCGGTCGATGCACTACTGCAACGACTGCGAGCAACCGTTCGAGAAGTTCGAGTAGTCCGGTGTCGTCCGTCGCGGGTTGTCCGTCGCGGGTTGTCCGTCGCAGGTCGTCGCCGCTCTTTCTCCGAACTGCACCGAAGCGCGAGCGAACGCGATACCGAGACTATCTATCGTACCATGCCCGAAATAGTTTGATTTATTAGTTATAAGTATAGAAACTAGGTCGCACTCCACCATTCATGATAGGAGATGACACACGAAGCTGGTTCGGAGCCGTCGCTACCTGCGCAGTCGTCTTGCTCACGCTGACGGGTAGCACGCTCGCGCCAGTCGCGGCCGCGACGCCAGTACCGACGACCGACCGAACCGCGCCGAGCGCGGCGACGAGCGCGACGAATGCGACGACGACCGCGGCGAGCGCGACGACGACCGCCGCGAGCGCGACGACGACCGCCGCGAGCGCGACGACGACCGCCGCGACTACCGCGGCGGCCGGGAACACCGCCACGGTGACGCTCTCGGGCACCGTGACCTACCCCAACGGCACGGCCGCCGAGAACGTCACGATTCGGTTGCTGACCGAGGACGGCGGCGAGACCGACTTCGCGGGCGTCGTCACCGACGCCGACGGGTCGTACGCCGCGACGCTCCGAGCCAACCGGAGCTACGAGGCCCACCTCTGGCAGGCGAACCTGAACGACGCGGACCCCGACTCGCCGACCAACGTCGTCTTCCCCCGCGACGGCGTGGCCGACTTCACCTCGCTGGGGTGGGTCAACACGACCACGACCGCCGAGACGCGTAACTACTCGTTCCCGGTCGGGCACCTCCTCGACGTGACCGTCGAGAGCGAATCGGGCGCGCCGGTGGCGAACTCCTCGGTCGGCCTCCGCGACGGCGAGGGACCGACCGGCGCGTCGGTCTACAGCTACCTCTACGCCGACGGCCTCCCCACCGACGCGCAGGGCCGGATGGCTCACCCGCCCAACCCCGGTACGGGACTGGAGGTCAACGGTTCGACCGGCATCTCGGTCGAACCGCCCGCGAACTCGTCGTACGACGAGACGTATCTCCGGCGCACGGTCACGAGTGATTCGAACGTCACCGCGACGCTCTCGACGCCGACCGTCGTCTCGGGCACCGTGACCGACCCCGACGGTACCCCGGCGTCGAACGTCACGCTCCAGTGGGAGGGTGTGAACGGAACCGAAAACGACGGCCGGACCGTCACCGACGCCGAGGGTGACTTCTCCGTCGAGTTCGACCGGACCGGCGACTACCAGTTCACCTACTGGCAGGGCGGCGACGTGTACGCCGAGGCCGGGAACGTCACCTTCCCGCGCGACGGCGTGGCCGACTTCGGGAACCTCGGAACCGTCTCGATTTCCGGCGCGACCACGACCAACTTCACGCTCCCGGTCGGCAACGTCCTGAACGTCACCGTCCTGAACCGCTCGGGTATGCCCGTCGAGGAGGCCGAAGTCGTCCTCTCGGACCAGCATCCGGCGACCGACGAGCGGGCGTACGCCCGCGGATTCGCCGACGGCAACGTCCCGACCGACTCGCAGGGCCGGATGCAGAATCCCTCGAACGACCGACCCGGCATCGAGGTCAACGGCTCGGTCGGCGTCTACGTCGAGGAGCCGGTCGGCACCGACTACGGTGACAACTACACCGAGTACGACGTGCAGGGGCCGCGAAACGAGGCGGTAGTCCTGTCGAAGACGACGGACCTCTCGGGCACCGTGACCGAACCCGACGGCACCCCGGCGTCGAACGTCACGCTCCGCTGGTGGACCGACGACGCGGGCGGCGACTTCCGACAGGCCGTCACCGACGAGAACGGCACCTACGCCGTCGATCTGCTGACGAACAGTGACTATCAGGTGGACGTGTGGCAGGCCGACTTGCGCGAGGCCGACGCCGATTCCCCGACCAACGTCGCCTACCCGCGCGACGGCGTGGCCGACTTCGCCGCGCTCGGGTGGCACAACACGACCACGGCCGACGAGACCCGCGAGTTCCGGCTTCCGGTCGGGCACGTCCTGAACGTCACCGTCGAGAACGGGTCCGGCGCGCCGGTGGCGAACTCCTCGGTCCAACTCGCCGACCGGACCGACGGCGTCTGGACCACGTTCTACGGCTACCTCCGCGCCGACGGGGTGCCGACCGACGCGCAGGGACGGATGGTTCACCCGCCGAACCCCGGCCCCGGCGTCGAACTGAACGGCACCGTCAGCGCGATAGCGCGACTGCCCGCGGACGCGCCCGACGACCACGTGGGGACCGAGGTGACGCTCACCGAGGACCGCGACGTGACGCTGACGACCGAGGAGGCGACGGAAATCGAGGGCCGAGTCGTCGGTCCCGACGGTCTCCCGGCCCCGAACCTGACCGTCTCGGTTATCAACTTCTCGACGGGCGTCTTCGAGCAGACGACGACCGCCGGAGACGGCACCTTCTCGAAGTCGGTCCCCGACGGTGACTACCGAGTCTACGTCTTCGACGGCGCGACCGGGGACGGCGTGGCCGACGCGTGGCTGACCGGTCGCTTCGACGCGAGCGGCCCGACAGACGTGGGCAACCTGACCCTGCCGCCCGCCTCTGAGACGACTATCGACGTGACCGACCGCCGCGGCGACCCGATGGACGCCTACACCGACGTTCGCGGCGGCAACGGCGGTTGGATATTCACGTTCGGCCACGGGCAGGCGCTCGACCGCCCGTCGAGCTACGACAAGCAGTCGGCCGACCTAACGGTCGGCACCCACGCCGCGACGGTCTACGACTCGTGGACCCACGACGTGCTGGCGACCGAGGTCGTCCGCGTCGGCGACTCCGACCGGACCGCCACGCTCTCGGTGGACCGGTTCAACGGTACGCGGGTCTCGGGCGCGTTCGGCACGACGGTCGTCCGCGACCTCCAGACGCCGACCGCCCAACAGTCCGTGCAGGACGTGCTGAGCGAGAGCGTCAACGTCCGCCTGTTCGTGCTGAACGCGACGAGTAGCACCGACCTCCGGGTTACCGAGAAGCTTCCGGACGGGTACGGTCTCGACACGTCGAGCGTGACGGCGGACGGGCCGGGAAGCGTCGAGAACGTCACGTTCGCCGACGGCACGCTCTCGTTCGACGTGCGCGGCGACGTGTCCGAAGTCCGGTATCGCGCGGTGCCGACGAACGGTTCGGCCGCCGAGGTGCGCTTCGCTGGCGAGTTCGGCGACACCCCGACGGTCGGCCAGACCGCGCTCCCGGCCGAGGCGAACGTCTCGGTGTTCGCGCCCGCCGACGGCGCACAGGTCGCCACGGCGAACCCGGTCGTGGAGTTCGTGACCCGCCACCCCGACGCCGGGAACGTCACCGACCTCGAATATCGCGTGGACGGCGGCGCGTGGCGGCCGCTCGGCGACACGCCCGCTATCGGCGCGACGCAGCTCGCGGGTCTCGACGACGGCCAGCACACCGTCACCGTGCGACTCGTGAACGACGAGGGAACCGTCGTGACCGACACCACGACCTTCACGGTCGATACGTCCTGAGACGGTTCCGGCGCTCTCCTCGGTTTTTCTTCGGCCGTCGATACGTTTCCGCACAGAGAACAGACTGGCGGCTGAGATGATACAGACCGATAGCGCATACCTCCGTCTTCAGGCGCGGGAGGAGATCAAGACGAAAGTGGAGGACTGGAACTCGTGATACCGAACCGCGCCGGATGGCGAACGCGCGGGGCGGATGACAGACCGGGACCGTCGGGCGGCGTGGTCGTGGAGTCGCGGCGCAACCGGGGCGCAACCGCAGTTAACTCATCTAGTAGTACCTGTTTAGTTGTTATGGCCGTATTCTGAGAAAATTAGCTGAGGAAGGTGTTCGGACCGACGACTCGCTCGACCGTAGAGCCGCGGGGGTCGCTCGGAGATTACGCGTCGGCCGGGTCGCGCTCGTCACCGCTCTCGACGGCTCTCGGCGTCTCCCGACGGCCCTCGGCGGCTCCTTCGAGCGCCAGCAGTCGGCGCTTGAGCGGGAGTCCGTCGCCCGCCGAGTAGCCGCCCAGCGAGTCCGCGCCGACGACGCGGTGGCAGGGCACGACCAGCGGGACGGGGTTCGCGCCACAGGCCCGACCCACCGCGACGGCCGCGGTGTCGAGGTCGTCGGCGATTTCGCCGTAGGTCCGGGTCTCGCCGTACGGAATCGTCCGCATCTCGGCCGCGACCTCGCCAGCGAACCCCGACGAGAGCGCCACCGACAGGTCGAACGCGCGGCGCTCGCCCGCGGCGTACTCGCCGACCTGCGCGCGAATCTCGTCCGCTGGAGCCTCGACACGTTCGGCGTCGAGTTCGACGGTTCGGTCGAAGAGTTCGACGTTCATCGGTCCAGCGAGGGTGCGCGAGGACTTTGCGGTTTCGGTCGGCGGCCTCGCGGTCGCCGCCTCCGCTCGTCGGCGTGGCTACTCTACGTCCACCGACTGCCGTCGCTCGCGCTTCGGGAGCGTGATTCGGAGTCGCCCGTTCAGGTACTCGGCGCTTGTTCGCTTCTCGTTCACGCGCTCGGGGAGCCGAATCGTCCGGCTTATTCGGCCCTCCTCGCGCGCTCTCGCACCGAACGCGCCCGCGTTCTCGGGGTCGTCCTCCGGTTCGGCGAGTATCTGGACGCGGTCCTTCCGGACTTTCACGTCGATGTCCTGCTTGCGGACGCCCGGCAGGTCCGCGGTCACGACGAACTCGTCGCCGCGTTCGGCCACGTCCACGGCTATCGCAGGGTCCGGTCGGGCGTCAGTCGCGCGAGCGTCGGTCGGTCGGCGTCGGCGTCGATTTCTGCGAACCATCGTTTCTCCCTGTATGGTCTGGCGACGGCGTCCGGCTTAACGTTGGTGTGGGCTCGCGCCGCGACCCGAGTAGCGCAGGTTTAAACCCGAAGACGCGCAAGCCTCGGGCATGACCGACGACGGACCCCACCCCGAAGGCGGGTGGTTCGAGGAGGTCGCGCCCGGCGACGCCGCGGCGGGCGCGGCCCGGATACGCGAGGGGCGGGCCGACGCGCCCGCCGACTGGCCCGAGCGGGCGGTCGCGTCCGGATTCGCCGAGAGCGAGGACGAGTACTACGACGCGCTCCGGGACGCGAGCCTCCGGGCGGCCCGCGAGGGGGCGGCCGAGCGCGAGCGCGCCGACGACCAGCAACTGGTCCACGCGGTCCGGGCGATGGACGACGCCGCGTCCGAGGCCAACGAACTCGCCGAGCGCGTCGCCGAGTGGGCGGGGAGTCGCTACCCCGACGCGGGGACCGGCGTCGAGTACGCCCGCGAACTCGCGGAGCGCGACCCCGAGTCGCCGACCGACGAACGTCTCGTCTCGCTGGCGCGGCGCGTCGCGGACCTCGCCGACGAGTCCGACGAACTGCGCGAGTTCATCGAGCGCGAGACGCCCGAGGTCGCGCCCAACCTCGCGGCGCTGGCCGGGCCGGTCCTCGGCGCGCGACTGATTTCGCTCGCTGGCGGCCTCGAACCGCTGGCGAAAAAGCCCTCCGGGACGGTGCAGGTCCTCGGCGCGGAGGACTCGCTGTTCGCGCACTTGCGAGGCCACGCGACCTCGCCCAAGCACGGCGTCATCTTCACCCACGAGTTCGTCAGGGGCACTCGTCCCGACAAACGCGGGTCCGCGGCCCGGACGCTGGCGGGGAAACTCACCATCGCCGCGCGCATCGACCACTACTCGGGCGAGCGCAAGCCGGAACTCGACGACGAGCTACAGCGCCGAATGGACCAGATTCGCGGGCGGGGCGACGGGAGCGAGGAAGATGACAGCCCCGAGGACGAGAACGCAACCGAGGAGGGCGACGCATGACTGACCAGTCCGACATCGCTCTCCCCGAGGGCGTCGAGCGCCGCGCGTTCGACGGCCGACGGCGGCTGGCGACGCGGGGCGCGCCGGTCTACGGCGAACCGACCGACGGCGAGTGGCGCTGTTGGGACGCCGGGCGCTCGAAGCTCGCGGCGATGGTGGAGTCAGGAATGGAAATCGGTCTCGCTGGCGGCGAGACCGTGCTGTACCTCGGCGCGGCCAGCGGGACGACCGTGAGCCACGTCGCGGACTTCTCGGGGGCGACCTACGCCGTCGAGTTCGCTCCTCGGCCGGTCCGGGACTTGGTGGGCGTCGCCGAGGACCGCCGGAATCTCTTTCCCCTATTGAAGGACGCTCGCAAGCCAGCGACCTACGCCCACGTCGTGGAGGCCGACGTTGACGCCATCGTGCAGGACGTGGCGACTCGCGGGCAGGCCCGCGTGGCGGTCGAAAATCGGCAGTTTCTGGCGGACGACGGTCGCCTGCTTGCGGCCGTCAAGGCCCGTAGCGAGGACGTGTCCCGCGACCCCGAGGCGGTCTTCGACGACGCGCTGGCCGACCTCCGCGACGAGTACGAAATCGTGGAGACGGCGCGACTCGAACCGTACCACGACGACCACCTCGGCGTGGTCGCGCGGCCGCGGTAAGGCTCTTCCAGACCGCAACCGCCCGGCCATGCCGGGTTCGGAACTATTTACACCTCGGATTACGAAAGACCGAGAAATGGACTCGGGTTCGGCTGGAAGTTTCGCGGAGATGGGGACGCTGGGCATCGAAGAGGAGTTCTACGTCGCGGACGAGCGCGGCCGCCCGACCGCGGGCACCGACGAACTCGTCTACCAGCGCGACCCGCCCGAACTGTTGGACGGACGCCTCGACCACGAACTGTTCAAGTGCGTCGTGGAGACCCAGACACCGAAGATACAGCGTCTCGCGGACGCTCGCGAGCATCTGCTTTCGGTCCGCAACGCCCTCGTGGACCACGCCGAGGAGGCCGGATTCCAAATCGCGGCCGCGGGTCTCCACCCCGGCGCGCGGTGGCGCGAGTTGGAACACGCCGAGAAGGAGCGGTATCGCGCCCAGTTGGACCGGATTCAGTACCCTCAACACCGGAACACGACCGCGGGCCTGCACGTCCACGTCGGCGTGGACGACGCCGACAAGGCGGTCTGGATAGCCAACGAGATTCGGTGGTACGTGCCCGTGATGCTCGCGCTCTCGGCGAACTCGCCGTACTGGAACGGGTTCGACACCGGACTCCAGTCCGCGCGAGCGAAGATTTTCGAGGCCCTGCCCAACACCGGGATGCCGACCTGCTTCGACTCCTACGACGACTTCGCGACGTTCGAGGAGACCATGCTTCGTTCGGACTCCATCGCCGACCGCGGGGAACTCTGGTACGACGTGCGACCCCACACCGGCCACGGCACGGTCGAAGTCCGGACGCCCGACGGGCAGGCCGACCCCGACCGCGTGATGGCGTTCGTGGAGTACACTCACGCGCTGGTCGAGGACTTGGCGACGCGCTACGAGGACGGCGAGGAGGGCTACCGACACCGCCGGGAGCTGTTAGACGAGAACAAGTGGCGCGCGATGCGCTACGGTCACGACGCCGCGTTCATTCGCCGGGACCGCGAGGGAGAGATTGGTCTCGGTGAGGTCGTAGACCGGGAGTGCGAGCGACTGGGCGTCTCGGGCATCCGGGACCTCTACGAGGGCGAGAGCGGGGCGACCCGCCAGCGCCGGACTCTGGACGAGGAGGGACCCGACGCGTTGTACGAGTCGTTGCTCCTCGAACGCGAGTGACCGAGCGCGCGGTCGCGGACTCGACACCCGAGACCGTCGAGGGCGGTGCCTCCCGAAAACCTCCGTGCGCGGCCCGGACCGCTCTGAGCAACCTTTTTACTCGCCCGCGACTTGTGTCCTCGTAGAGAGGACATGTCCGACGAGAATACAGACGACGAAGACATCGACGTGAACGTCGAAGACGACACCGTCGAGGAGGCCGAAATCGAAGACGTAGACGACGACGTGTCCGTCGAGGAGGAGCTCGACGTGGACGACGAGGGCGGCGTGACCGAGGAGGTGAACGTGGAGATCGCCGACGACGAGAAACTATCGGTCGAACAGGACGTGTCGGTCGAGACCGACGCCGACGCCGAGGCGGACCGCCTCTCGAAGGGCCGCGAGCGCCTCGGCGAGGAGGCCGACCGAGCGGTGGACCAGTTCGACCAAGGCATCGTGGACCTGCTGTCGTGGGTGCTGGACACCGAGACGCGGGCGCGAATCTATGTCTATCTCCGACAACAGCCTCACAGCACCAGCGAGGAGGTCGCCGAGGGCACCGGTCTCTACCCCTCGACGGTTCGGGAGTCGCTGGCGGAACTCCACGACGAGGAGAACGTAGAGCGCCGCAAGCGCGAGAGCGAGGGCGCGGGCAACAACCCCTACGAGTACACCGCCATCGCGCCGAGCGAACTCGTCGGCGGCATCGTCGGCCAGATTCAAGACGAACTCAACACCGTCTTCAATTTAGACGACCACCTCGAACCCGAGTCCGAGACCCCAGCGGAGACGGAACCGAGCGAACCGGTGAGCATCCGGGTCGAAGACGAAGAGGACGCGAGCGACGACGAGACGACCGGGGCCGACGACGAGGGCGACGAGTAAAATTCGCTCCTCCGGCGGGTATTCCGAAGGCACTAAGCCGCGGGGCACCCTTCGCGGGGGTATGAGGGTTGCCTTGGGCGGGACCTTCGACCCGGTCCACGACGGCCACCGCGCGCTGTTCGAGCGCGCGTTCGAACTCGGCGACGTGACGGTCGGTCTGACGAGCGACGAACTCGCGCCGAAGACGCGCCACGAGGACCGGTACGTCCGCCCGTTCGACGAGCGGAAGGCCGACTTGGAGACGGTCCTGTCGGGGTTCGCCGACGAGTACGACCGCGAGTTCGAGGTCCGAGAGTTGACCGAACCGACCGGTATCGCCACCGAGGAGCAGTTCGACGCCTTGGTGGTCTCGCCCGAGACGACCGACGGTGCCCAACGCATCAACGACATCCGCGCCGAGCGCGGGTTCGACCCGCTGGAGGTCGAAGTCGTGGACCACGTTACGGCCGCGGACGGCGACATCATCTCCAGTACCCGCATCGTGAAGGGTGAAATCGACGAACACGGGAATCTCACGCCCGAACGCGACGGACGCGACGCGGAACGCTGAGCCGGATTCGGTCTTTGTCCGGAACTTCGGAGTCGAACCGGTAGCTTCGACTGTCGTCGCTCCCAACCGACTCGCATGAGCGCACAGGAGACCACCGCGAACGGCATCACCGCGCGCTACCGCGAGACCGACGACGAGCGCCTGCTGGAGTTCGAGTCCGACCGTTCGACCGCCGCCATCGCCCAGAACGTCGAGGGCTACGCCATGCTGAAGGTCCGCCCGACGGCCGACGGCGACGAACTCGAACGCTACTACGGGTTCGACATGGCGCTGGACCACGCCGCGGAACTGCTCGGCGTCTCGCCCCACGACCTGCCGGTGCCCGACGGGGCCGACGACATGGGAATGTGACGGTTCGGAACAACTATAGCATTCTTAGAAGCTTATTTTCATTCTCCAAGAGATTCTCTAGTTTCCTCCGGACGTGCGACCAGCGGCGCTCGCGCGGACCAGACGCGCCGGAGTCGCGCACGAAGGTTTAAATCCGAGAGCGGGACCAACTCGTCTCGGACGTTCCGGGTCGTCTCGGGCGAGCGACCCACAGTCCGACTAACCTGAGAGAGGGCTGAGCCAGTACGAACGACTGTGACCTCGGAGGTCGCGCTCGCTTCGCTCGCGCAACCGGCCGTTACCTCGCAGGCCACGAGCGACTGCCACGTGAAGAATTCGGGTCGGACGAACCCGGTTACGGAGCCGCGGGCACCGAATCGGTCGCCGAGCCTCGGCTACCGGAAGGTCAGGTAGTGGCCGTCGGGGTCCCGGACGCGCGTCCCGTCCTCAACTTCGGCGACCTCACAGGCCGCGTCGCGGACCGCGTCGGCCGCGGCCGCCGGGTCGTCGGCCGCGAACCCCACGTCGGCGTGGAGACCGCCGCGAGCGTCGGCGATGCCGAGGTGCGGCTCCCACAGTTCGAGGTCCACCGGCCCGCCGAGTCGGAGGCGACGGCGCTGGTCGCCCCTATCCACGACCTCGAAGCCCAGCGACCGGTAGAACGACTCGGCGCGCGCGAGGTCTTCGACTTCGAGAACTATCTCGAAGATGTCGGTGATGGCCTCCTCGCCCTCGCCGACGCCGCCGATTTCGACGCAGTTGCCGTCCGGGTCGTAGAAGTACAGCGACTTCGCGCCGCCGAAGTCGAACTCCGTGAGGTCGAACGACTCGCCGAGGAGGTCGTACCACTCGTCGTAGCGGTCGGGCGGCGTGGCGAAGGCGTAGTGGGTGTGGACCCCGCCGCGGGGCACCGCGCCGGGTTCCCGGAGGACGAGGTTGGCCCCGCCCGCGTCGAAGACGACTTCGCCGTCCTCCTCGCGGACCACCGACAGGTCGAGGTGCGTCTCGTAGAATTCGCGGGCGCGGTCGAGATACTTCGCTTCGAGCGCCAGCCAGCGCAGCCCCGAGAGCATGGGCGGGGATACGCACGCCCGGTGCTTAAACCCCCGACGCTCTCGCACCGCAGGACGCGTACAGGAGGGTTTTGTGGGTTCGGTCCGTACAGTCGGCTATGCCGCTGAAGAAATCGGAGCCCGCGACGGAGTACGAGGAGATAAACCGGTGGGACGAGGGCGTCGGGTGGATAGCCCACCCCGACGAGACGATGTTGCGGGCCAGCCACGCGCTCGACACGGCGGCTGGCGTCTGGGCCGTAGACCCCGTGGACGCGCCGGGCGTGGACGACCTGTTCGCGGAGTTCGGCGACGTGGCGGGCGTCGTCGTCCTCCTGAACCGCCACTACCGGGACGCCGACGAGATAGCGCGCCGCCACGACGTGCCGGTGTACGTCCCCGCGTTCTTCGACCGCGTGCCCGAGATGGAGGCCGACCTTCGGCGGTTCGACGCGACGTTGCCGGGCACGGACTACCGGATGCTGAAGGTCGCCGACGCGTTCGGCTGGGAGGAGGCCGCCCTCTACGACGAGGCGGCGGGGACGCTGGTCGTCGCCGAGAGCGTCGGCAACGCGCCCTACTTCACGACGCCGGGCGAGCGCATCGGCGTCCACCCGATGATGCGACTCACGCCGCCGTCGGCCCTGAAGGGGCTTCGACCGGAGCGCGTGCTGGTCGGGCACGGCCGGGGCGCGATGGACGACGCGACTCGCGCGTTGGACGACGCGCTCGGCGGCGCGCGACGACAGACGCCGAAGCTCTACGCCGAGAATCTGCGGATGATACTGCGTCGGTGACCGAACGGTTCGAAACTGACGAAACTCACCAGTAAATTTTTGCAATTCCAGCACTAGGGTAGAAAACATGCGTTCCCTCCAAGGGGTACCGACGCGTGAGAAACGACTGGGGGTGTGGCAGTGACACTGTCGTTCGAGGCCGCGACGGAGCCGACCGGCCTCGAAATCCGGGACCGAATCGAGCGGCGCACGTACACTATCGGAACGTCGGGGTCGGTCTCCCCGACGCCGACCGACGCCGACGAGTTTCGGTTCCCGGTAGACGACGCGGTCGCCGTCACGACCGACACGCTCGCGCTTCCGACGTTCGTCGCGTCGTACGTCCGCGACGCGACTGGTGGGATGCTCCTCGAAGTCGGGAGCGAGACCGACCGACGCCTTCCGGCGGGGTGCTACGGCGTCGAGTTGTGCGCGCCGATGAAACTCTATCTCGCCGTCGAGGGACCGATGAGAGTGACGGGGGCCGACGACGGGATTCGGTTCGGGTTCGAGTCGGCGACGACGGTTCGCGTCGGCGCGCGGTCCCACCACGAACGCCCGGCGGCGACGGTCACGACGACCGACGACCCCCGCGACGTGATGGCCGCGCTCTCGACGCTCGGGTCGGCGCTCAAGACGACCAGTCCCGAGCGGAGCTTTCCGACGTTGCGGGGCCACCCGCCCCTCGTGGAGTTGGGCGACGAGCTGTCGATTCCCGACGAACTCGCTCGCCCCGATACCGGCGTCCGCATCGAGTTGCCGCCCGAGCGCGGCCGGGCCTACGTCGCCGCACCGCTGGCGTTCTACCTCGGCGCGGAGTTAGTTCCCGTGACCGACGCGAGCGCGCCCCGCATCGTCACCGACGGGACTGCTCGTGCGGACGGGTTCGCCTACGACCTCGACGGGCCGAAGGGGTTCGAAGAGGAAGTGGCCAGAGTCCTCAAGCAGACGTTCCTGCTCGACTGCGTGACCCGAACGGAGGGCTACTACCCGGTGGCGCTCCACGAGCGCGAGGCGCTCGACCCCGACGTGGGGCTGGACTTTGCGGCCCTCTACGACCGGTCGCTGGCCGAACGACTGGCCGCGTACCTCTCGGTCCCCTTCGAGGTGGTCGAGGACCAGATTCCGACGTGGAAGCTGACGACCCACGTCGAACCGACGCCCGAGAACGTCGCTACCGTGCCGTTTCTGGTGGACGACCTCGCGGTCGTCCGGACGCCCGCGTCCCGACGACCGACCCGGCGTACGACTACTTCGTCCGGCGAACTCGTGCGGGACGGCGACTTCACGCGAAGCTCCTCGGAGTCGGAGGACACGCGCCCGGTGGTCGAACCCGAGGGCAGCGACTCGGTCGAACAGGCGTGGATCGGCGACCACGCGCCGGTGGACGCCAGCAAGGCGACCCCGACCGCGTTCCGGAATCGGTTGGAACAGCGGTCGGAAGCCGAGGAGATCGAGATTTCGGTCGTCTGCAACGACACCGAAATGGACGAGGAGCGCGACATCGCCGCCGAGGTGTACGGTTCTCGCGAGAGTTTACCGTTCGACGTGACGGTCCACCGCAACCTGCGGACCGACGAACTCCGCGCGGTGCTGGCCGACGAGACGGCGTTCCTCCACTACATCGGCCACATCGACGGGGCGGGCTTCGAATGTGCGGACGGCCACCTCGACGCCGGAGACGTGGACTCGGTGGGCGCGGAAGCGTTCGTGTTGAACGCCTGCCAGTCATACGAGCAAGGGATGGAACTCATCGACGCCGGGAGCGTCGGCGGCGTCGTGACGTTGAGCGACGTGATAAACAGCGGCGCGGTCCGGGTCGGCAAGACGATGGTCCGCCTGCTAAACCGCGGGTTCCCGCTCCGGGCCGCGCTCTCCATCGCCCGCGGGCGGAGCATCGTCGGCGACCAGTACATCGTCGTCGGCGACGGGAACGTCGACATCGTCCAGACCGAGAGCAACATGGCGATGCTCTGTGTCGTAGAGACTGGCGACGACGACAGCGTTTTCGAGGTGTCGGTCGAAAGCTACGTCTCCGGAGACGGTGGAATTGGCGGGTTCTTCAGGCCACGGTTCGGCGACCCCGAACGCTACCATCTCACTTCGGGACGACACGGACCGTACTCGATGACTCGCGAGGAACTTCGGACGACGCTGGCGATGGAGAACGTTCCGATGAAAGTAGACGGCGAGTTCACGTGGAGCCACGACCTTGAGGTGAACGAGTTTTAGGTTTACGGTCCGTAACAGGCCACTGCCATTCCGGCCGACGCGTTTCCGGCCTGCGTGAGTAGCAGTAGCATCGTGAACAGGACGCCCATCTTCCGGGGATTCTCTGCGAGATACGTGGTGAGGTCGGATTCGGACATTGCAAATACCAGTAATAGCTATTATATTATGAAATATTCTATATTTTTCGAGACACGAACGTGTCCGACGTAAGTCAGACACTCGACGCACTCGTTGAAATACGTTTTCACTCGTCGCGTCGGTCGGCGGCAAGCGCCACCGTCGGAGGAGGTCCCCGTATCGAGAATCGCGGTCGCTGTCGCGGGCAGTATGGTTATACGCGGACGGGCCAAAAGAGAGGTGTGGTGTACGTAACTCGGGGGCTGGTGGACGTGTTACTGGACTTCGCGGCGGAGGCCGAACCCGACGAGTTGACCGTCTCGCTCGCGGTCACGCCCGCTGGCGAACTGGACGGCACCGAGGAGCTACCGCCCGACGCGCCGGTGTTCACGCACTTCTATCCGCCGGACGCGGGGAAGTCCATCACGGCGGTCTTCGGTGTGGACCTCTCGGTCCCGGCGGGTCAGACCCAAGGCCGGTTCATCGCCCACCCCAAGGGGAACTTGGAAGTGAACAAGACCGACGACCTCCACGAGGCGATTCTGGTCGCGGTGCCGCCGTGGGACGAGTCGTCGCTCGGAGCGTTCGACCGCTCGGGCCGCAGACAGCCGCTGGAGGTCGTGGACGCCGAACCCCCGACCGAATCGCTGTCGTAGTCGCTGTGGCAGTCGCTGTCGTCGCCGCCAACCGACGCTATTCGAGGTAGCCGAGTTCCCTGAGCTGGCCGGTTATCTCCTCGAACTCCGACTCGGTGAGTTCGCCCTCCTTCTGGTGCTGGATGACGATACTCCGGAGGAGGAAGCGCACGAGGTCGCTGGTGCTGGAGAAACTGGTGCCTTCGATGGTCTCCTCGACGCGGTCCGCGAGGTCCTTCGGAATCGAGACGGTGGTGTACTCGGTCATAGGGGCTACTGGGGCCGCGCGCGGGAAAACCGTTGTCCTCTCGGCGGTCGCCGCTCTGCCGACGCCTCCGCGCCCCGGCGGATTCCCGGTCCGGCGATTACGACGAGGAGTCGCTCACAGCCGCTCGGTGTCCACGCTCACGTCGTCGGGCGTCACGATGAGAAACTCCCGGAAGTGAATCAGGTTGCCGCCGCGCTCTTTGACCCGCGGCGCGAGGTCGGCCGCCAACTCGGGGAGGTCGCCCTCGACCGCCAACACGAGGACGTTGCCGCGGTCCACGACCTCGAACCACTCGCGCTCGTCGGTCGTCCCGTCTAACTCGCCGAGGACGATGCGCCGGTCGGTCCCGTCGGTGCCCTCCTCGTCGTCCGCTATCTCCTGCTCGACCGTCTGGAGGTCGAGGTCGAAACCACTGCCCATACGCGCTCGCTCACACTCCCCCGCCAAAATCCTTGCCCCCTGAGGGACGTTCGGAAATCGAACATTTTAAATAAATGTTGGCAATCTATTTTAAGAATATTTCTATTGCCATCTTTTAAACAGATTGAATTAGCTCGTCGTCCTTGCCAAAAGTGGTCATGGCACAACCCACGACGCACGCACGGATGGCGGAGTTTCTCGAATCACACCCCCGAGCGATGGGCGCGCTGTTCACGATATGCCTGCTGTTGATGCAGGCCGGGAACGTGGCTGCGAACGGTGCAAGCGCCTACAGTGGACCGTAAGTCACAGGTCCTCTACGGATAGTTCGTCGCTCCAGTAGAGATTCCCCTCGTAACTAACCGGCATGACTTCACGGTCGAAGTAGTCGTTTAGTTCGGATTTCGTAATCCGGAACGAGTTGTCCCCCGCAGAGACGAGTTGATGAACCGAGTTCTGCCCGATAATCGGGAGATATATCGAACCGAGTTCGTACCCCGGAGACGAGTACGCGCGCACGTTGGCCTCGAACTCGTCTTCGCCGACCCGTTCGATTTTGAGGTGGAGCGGACAACCGCTCTCGCTCTGACAGAGAGTCACGCTTCCATCGCCGACCGTCGTGTACTGGTAGGCCGGACCGATGGCGTCTTTCACGACCGAGAGCGCGACCCGGAGCGGGAACCCGCAGTTGAGGAGTCGCGCGAGCGTCCGGCCGATGTCGGTGGCGACGCTGTTGGCGATTTCCGCGAGGGTGACGACGCCGCCGTAGCTTCCGGCCTCCACGAGTGCTTCGCCCTGCGCGTACGACCGGCAGGCGTTGAGGACGAACGCTTTCACGTTCACTTCCGAGAGCGTCCGGGCGTCCAAGTGACCGTCGGGACACCGCATCCCGTCGCCGTCCACGTGGCCGATGTAGTGCAGGAAGTCGGCGGGTTGGGCCAGCAGGTCCCGGAGTTCGTCGGTCGTCAGTTCGTCGTGAACCGACACGTCGAACCGGAGGAGGTCCCGAAGCCCGTAGAACTCCTCGACGACGCCCTCCTCGTTCATGCGCTCGTCGTTGCAGACGACGTGGACCTCGATGCTAGTCTCGTCGGGGGCCGACCGCCGGGCGCGCCGCCGGTAGGACTCGACGGTCGCCTTGTTCGCGCCGACCGGGAACCCCTCGCCGACCCACGCGTGTTCGACCGTCTCGACCGGTTCGGGGTTGAAAATCTCGCTCTGCTGGACGGTCGAGGAGTTCCCGTCGGTCGTGCTTCTGGTGAACTCCTCGGCCGCGTCGTCGGCGGTGCGGGCGTCGGCCGCACCGTCCGGGCCGCTCCGGAAGAACTCGCCGAGGGGTTCGGGCGTCGGACTCACCGACGCGCCGGTCGGGTCGCCCGGACACCGAACCAGCGCGAGGTCGTCGGCGACGAACGGCAGCACTTCGACGTTGTCCGGAGTCGCCATCACGTCGGTCGTCAGGCTCCAGTCGGGCACGTGGTCGGCGACTGACTCGAAGGGGACCGAGAGGTACGCGGCCAGTCGTTCGGCCAGCGACCGGTCGTAGAGGTCAGCGAAGTCCAGCCCCACGTCGGGGTCGAGCGCCTCGCGCTCGTGGAGGTCCACGTCGTAGTAGCCTTCCGTCCGGGTCACACAGTCGAAGAAGAACGTCTGGCGGAGGACGCGCCCGACGGTGGTCTCGTAGCCCCGCGGGCCGTCGAGGTCGTACGCGAAGCCAGCGTCCGTGACGAGTCGAGGATGGTCGGCCGGGACGACTTCCGCGCCGAGGTAGTACGCCAGCGACGCCGCGGGGTAGACGTACTGGTAGTCCGCGGGGAGTTCGAGTCGGACCCCCGTGTCGGGGCGAGCCACACCCTCGGGGGCGTCGAACTCGTCGCCTAGTTCCACGAGCGGCGGATGACCCCGGAGCGTCGGAAAACTCCGCTCGGGACTGGTCGTCTTGAGCGCCGACCCGAGGAGCGAAATCGCGTCCATCGCACCCACGGGGTCGGGCGTGGTCGTGACGGTGCCAGCGGGCCGGTCGTGGAACGAGCGCGCGCCGACCGCGACTTCGGTCGGGCCGCCGAAATCGACGGTGACGGTCGCCTCGTCGTGGCGGACCTCGATGGCGCTCTCGACGGAGAGGTAGAGTTTCATCGGCGCGGTGCTGAGTTCGAGAGTGTACGCGCCGGGGTCGAGCGACCGGTCAACGTGGTCGGCGTTGTCGGCGACGAGGTCGCCCGACTGGGTGCGGACGAGGACGTTGGCGAGTTTCGGGACGCCGACGCTACTCGTCTCGAAGGCGATGGCGGAATCGACGGGGAAGTAGAACTCGTCGGTCGGGGCGGGCGAGGGGGAGACGGGCGAGGCGGTGTCGAGTTCGAAGCGGGCGTTCTCGACGGGGTCTGTTATCTCGACGGTCGTGCAGTCGGTGTGTGCCGTGAACGTCGGGTCCATGAATCACCTCACAGGCGCACCCAGTCGGTCCGCTGGTCGCACTCGGGGACGTGCCACCGCTGTTCGGTCGGCAGTCCGTCGCGTTTCCGGAGTTCGATGCGGGCGTCGAACAGCGGGGAGAGACGGTCTACCACCTCGTCGTCGTCCGGTCGCGGGAGGTGGTAGTGGGCCATCCCGCGGACCCCCTTGACCATCGCCGAGACCGAGCGCACGAATCGCGCGACGCGGTCGGGGTCGTACTCGTGGGCCATCCGGCCGAGCGACGAGACCGACAGGCGGAGTTCCGAGGAGTCGAGTCCGCTGTCGGCGTCCGCGAAGAAGTCGATGGCGACGACGACCTCCTCGCGGAGTCGGCCGAGCGCGCTCCGGTCGGTCTCGTCGGTGGGAAGCGACACCCCGCCGCTCTCGGCGGCCTTCGGGACCGACCGCTGGCAGGCGTCTTGGTCGATTATCCACACGTCCGAGTCGTCCGAATCGACGCCCGGCGGGAGCCGTTCGTAGACGTTCCCGGCGCTGGGGTCGGCCAGTGCGACGACTCGTTTGCGCTCGGCGTTCGGCGCGCCCAGTAGCGTCCGCGTCGCCTCGACCGTCACGTCCTCGGAGACGGCACCGGTGACGAGAAGGTTGCAACCGTCGTGTTTGAGCCGTTTCAACACCTCCTGAAACTCGTGGGTCGAAGGGTCCCCGCGAAAGCGTGCCCGCTGGAGTGACATCTCGTCTCATACCACAGAGGGGGTGAAAATAAAATTTTGTATTCTTTCGGACGCGAATAGATGTCTCACTCGAAATACGTGTGGAAATAGTCGCCAACGTAGCGACGTTTCGGGAGGCATAGTATGCGAACAGGTAACAATAAAGTAAAGCGTGGCGGTTAGTCACGAGAACGGAGGGCGGTCCGGCGTCGCGCTCGGCGGCCGCGGTCCGGCGTCGCTACTCGTCGTACTCGCGCTTGAACCCGCGGAACTCCGTCCGGTGGGCCTCCTCGTCGGCGAGGATGGTGACCGCGATGTCCTCGGTCACGGGGTCGTCGTCGCCCGCCGCCTTGATGAGCGCACGGTAGGTTTCGATGGCGTCCTCCTCGGCGTCGAGGACGCCCTCGATGACCGACAGCACGTCGGTGCTGTCTTCCGGCGGCTGGAGGCTCTCCTGACGGGCCTCGAAGTCGTAGGAAGCGGGCGGGCGCTCGTCGAGTTGCTTGAGCCGCTGGCCGAGCATCTCGGCGTGGTTTAACTCCTCTTGGATGTCGGTTTCGAGGCTCTCCTTGACCTCCTCGGCGCTCACGCCGTCGAGGACGATAGAGTTGGTGAGGTAGTTCATCACGGTCTCGATTTCGTCGCTGTACGCCTTCTTGAGTAAGTCCGTAACCTCTTGAGTCGTCATCGAACGGAACTACGGTCGCCAGCCTTCTTACTGTTCCGGCGGTGACAACCCGTGCGTGCGCGACTCACGCGCGACTCTGCGTGGTTTCGGCCCCCGACCGAGGAGTTCCCGTCCGACGACCGAACCGCGCCCGAGAATATCTCGGCCGTATATTTTGAAAACCAACTGTTCAGGAACCGCACCAAAGTATGGTTACCGAAGTGAATATAAGGTCGAATAAGGACATTCGAATAGTTACAGGACGTTTCAGTCGGGCGATTTTGCTCTCGGTGCCCCGATGAGAGTCGTGTCAGACGGAACATCCGACCTGTCGCAGCGGTACGCTTAAATAGGAGAAAGTGGCCATCACCGAGTACGATGTCTGACAACGACATGCACTCGTCCGATACCAGTCGGGCGGGTCGAGTTCTTCGACGGCACGTTGAAAACTAACGGCGAATTCGAGTCCGCGCGGGTCTTCGACACGACCCTGCGCGACGGTGAACAGGCACCCCGTACGTCCTTCTCCTACGACGAGAAGCGAACTATCGCGGCCGCGCTGGACGAGATGGGCACCCACGTCATCGAGGCAGGGTTCCCGGTCAACTCCGACGCCGAGTTCGAGGCGGTCAGCGACATCGCCGCGAACACCTCGGCGACCACCTGCGGACTCGCTCGCGTGGTGGACAAGGACGTGGAGGCCGCCATCGACTCCGGCGTCGAGATGGTCCACGTCTTCGCTTCGACCAGCGACGTGCAGCTAGAGGATTCGATGCACGCCACTCGCGAGGAGGTCGTGGACCGCTCGGTGAACGCAGTCGAGCGAGTGAAAGAGGCGGGCGCGACGGCGATGTTCTCCCCGATGGACGCCACCCGGACCGACGAGGAGTACCTGCGGGAGGTCGTCTCCGCGGTCTCGGAGGTCGGCGTCGATTGGATAAACATCCCCGACACCTGTGGCGTGGCGACGCCGACGCGGTTCGCCGACCTCGTCTCGGCGGTCGATAGCTGGACCGACGCCAGAATCGACGTTCACACCCACGACGACTTCGGGATGGCCGCGGCCAACGCGGTCGCCGGATTCGAGGCCGGTGCGGACCAAGCGCAGGTCTCCATCAACGGCATCGGCGAGCGCGCCGGAAACGCCGCCTACGAGGAGGTAGTAATGACGGTCGAATCGGTGTACGGCGTCGAGACCGGTATCGACACGACCGGCATCGTCGAAGCTTCCCGGACGGTCGAGGAGTACAGCGACGTTCCGGTCCCGGCGAACAAGCCCATCACGGGCGACAACGCCTTCGCCCACGAGTCGGGCATCCACGCCGCGGGCGTCATCGAGAACTCCGACACCTTCGAGCCGGGGGTCATGACGCCCGAGATGGTCGGTGCCGAACGCGAGTTCGTACTGGGCAAGCACACCGGCGCGAACTCGGTCCGCAAGCGACTGGAGGACCGCGGCTTCGCGCCGACCGACGGCGAGGTCCGGCAGGTGACCCGCCGGGTCAAAGACTACGGCGCGGAGAAGAACCGCGTCACGGTCGCCGACTTGGAGCGGTTCGCCCGCGAGGTCGGCGTCGCCGAGGAGGAACGGGAGGTCCGAGCCTGATGGCGACGCCCGGATTCGCCCCGCCTCGCCAGCCGCGCGCGGCGGGTCCGGTCGCTCGCCCGGTGCCCGCGTCGCCGCCGGGACGGAGGCGCTCGTCGGGTGTGACAGTCTCCCGAACTTCGCGCAATGGTTGCAGTTCGCGAAAAGGTTTTGAACGTCGGCGTCGGTACGTTCCCAGTAACGATGCGACAGTCACCGACTGCCACCGGCACGAGACGCCTCGCGTCTCGACGCGCGCTCGCGGCGGACGCCGCGGGCGCACCGGCCGCCAGCAGTGCGACTGTCGAGCGCGCGATTATCGTAGGGGCCTGAGCCCCTACAACACCACTTCTCCGACCCGACGTTCCGCATCGTTCTCTAATCGACCAGCACGCGCTCGACGACCAGTGACACCGAATCGCACGCCACCGACGACGACAGCACCGACAGCGAACCATCGTCCGCCAGCATCACCAGCGAGCAATCGCTCGCCAGCATCGACGGAAGGGTATCGACCGCCAGCACCGGAGGACGGTTGGCGTGAGTGAACACGCTCCTCCCGAGTCCGACGCGGCCGACGAGAGCGTCGGGACGACCGAAACCGGCGTCGAAACCGGCGCAGAGGCCGTCGTCGCCGCGCTCGAAAACGCCGGAGCCGAGACGCTGTTCGGCGTGCAGGGCGGTGCCATCATGCCCGTTTACGACGCGCTGTACGACTCGGACCTCGCGCACGTCACGATGGCCCACGAGCAGGGCGCGGCCCACGCGGCCGACGCCTACGGCGTGGTCTCGGGCGACCCCGGCGTCTGTCTCGCCACGTCCGGTCCCGGCGCGACGAATCTGGTCACGGGCATCGCGGACGCCGACATGGACTCGGACGCGATGCTCGCGCTGACCGGACAGGTCCCCTCGCACATGGTCGGCTCCGACGCGTTCCAAGAGACCGACACGACCGGCGTCACCGCGCCCATCACGAAGCACAACTACTTCGCGGGCGACGCCGACACGGTGGGCGACACCGTGGGCGAGGCGTTCGCGCTGTCGGCGGAGGGCCGACCCGGCCCGACGCTCGTGGACCTGCCGAAGGACACGACGCTCGCCGAGACCGACCGCGAACCCGGCCCCGCCGAGACGCCCGAGACCTATCAGGTCGAGGAGACCCCCGACGACGCCGAGGTCGAAGCCGCGGCCCGCGCCGTCGAGCGCGCGGAGAAACCCCTCCTCCTGTTCGGCGGCGGCGTCGTCAAGAGCGACGCCTGCGAGGTGGCCCGCGGCTTCGCGATGGAACACGGCATCCCCGTGGCGACGACGATGCCCGCCATCGGCTCGATGCCCGAGGACCACGACCTCTGTCTGTCGTGGGCCGGGATGCACGGCACCGGCTACGCCAACATGGCCATCACGCACACCGACTGTCTCGTCGCCGTCGGCACCCGGTTCGACGACCGACTCACGGGCGGCGTCGAGACGTTCGCGCCCGAGGCCGAGGTCGTCCACGTGGACATCGACCCCGCGGAAATCTCGAAGAACGTCCACGCCGACTACCCGGTCGTCGGCGACGCGGGCACCGCAATCGAACGCATCGACGCCGAGATGGACCGCTCACCCCAAGCCCGCGAGTGGCGCGACCAGTGCCAGTCGTGGCAAGACGAGTACCCGATGGCCTACGCCACGCCCGACGACGAACCGCTCAAGCCGCAGTTCGTCGTGGAGGCGTTCGACGAGGCCACCGACGACGACGCCATCGTCACCACCGGCGTCGGCCAGCACCAGATGTGGGCCGCCCAGTTCTGGACCTACAGGAGTCCCCGAACATGGGTCTCCTCGCACGGACTGGGCACGATGGGGTACGGCGTCCCGGCCGCCGTCGGCGCGCGAATCGCGGCCGAGGACGACCAGCAGGTCGTCTGTTTCGACGGCGACGGCTCGTTTTTGATGACGATGCAGGAGATTTCGGTCGCGGTCCGCGAGAATCTGGACATCACGGTGGCGGTGCTGAACAACCGCTACATCGGGATGGTCCGCCAGTGGCAGGACGCCTTCTTCGAGGGTCGCCAGATGGCGGCCGACTACGACTGGTGTCCGGAGTTCGACAAGCTCGCGGAGGCGTTCGGCGCGAAGGGCCTGCGCGTGGACGACTACGACGAGGTCGCCGACGCCATCGAGGAGGCACTCGACTACGACGGGCCGTCGGTCATCGACTTCCACATCGACCCCGCAGAGAACGTCTATCCGATGGTGCCCAGCGGCGGAGCCAACGGGAAGTTCGCGCTCTCGGAGGACCAGCTATGAGTAGCGACGAGACGCCCGACCAGCAGACCGACGCCCGTTCGGACGCCGAACCGCACCCCGAGATTCCGCGCAACGGACTGCCGGGACCGTCGCCCGACGAGCGACCGCATCCGTCCGGGCGGCGAAACGCGAAGGGCATCCGTATCGACCCCGAGGCCGAGGCCGAACCCGAGCATCGGACCGCGGTGGTCTCGGCGCTGGTCGAACACGAACCCGGCGTCCTCTCGCGGGTCTCCGGGCTGTTCTCCCGGCGGCAGTTCAACATCGAGAGCCTGACCGTGGGGCCGACCACGGTGGAGGGTCACGCGCGCATCACGCTGGTCGTCGAGGAGACCGACCCCGGCATCGACCAAGTGAAGAAGCAACTGGCGAAGCTCAAGCCCGTAATTCAGGTCGGCGAGTTAGACGACGACGCGGTGCGGGCCGAACTCGTCGTGCTGAAAGTCCGGGGCGAGGAGCCGGACAAGGTCCAAGCCATCACCGAGATGTACGAGGGCCGGACGCTGGACGCCGGACCGCGGACCATCACGGTCCAGATTACGGGCGACCAGCAGAAGATAGACGACGCCATCGACGCGTTCCGGCAGTTCGGCATCATCGAGATCGCCCGGACCGGCCAGACCGCGCTGGCGCGGGGCGACACCCCGACGACGCCCGGCGAGGAGCCGGGCCACGCGAAGGAATCGGACGACGACCAATCAGACGAAATCCAGACAGGAACCTACGATGACTGAGGCATTCGACGCGGAAATCTACTACGACGACGACGCGGACAGTTCGCACATTGACGACGAGACGGTAGCCGTCCTCGGCTACGGGAGTCAGGGCCACGCCCACGCCCAGAACCTCGCCGACAGCGGGGTGGACGTGATTGTCGGCCTTCGGGAGGACTCGTCGTCGCGCAAGGCCGCCGAGGAGGACGGCCTGCGCGTCGCCACCCCGGTCGAGGCCGCCAGCGAGGCGTCCATCGTCTCGGTGCTGGTACCCGACACGGTGCAACCGAGCGTCTACGCCGACATCGAGGAGGAACTGGACGCGGGCGACACGCTCCAGTTCGCCCACGGGTTCAACGTCCACTACGGCCAGATCGAACCGGCCGAGGACGTTGACGTGACGATGATAGCGCCCAAGTCGCCGGGCCACCTCGTCCGGCGCAACTACCAGAGCGGCGAGGGCACGCCGGGCCTGCTGGCGGTCTATCAGGACGCGACCGGCAACGCCGAGGAGCAGGCCCTCGCCTACGGGAAGGCAATCGGTTGCACCCGTGCTGGCGTGGTCGAGACCACGTTCCGCGAGGAGACCGAGACCGACCTGTTCGGCGAGCAGGCCGTCCTCTGTGGCGGCGTCGCGGAACTCATCAAGGCCGGATACGAGACCCTCGTGGACGCCGGGTACAGCCCCGAGATGGCCTACTTCGAGTGTCTGAACGAGATGAAGCTCATCGTGGACCTGATGTACGAGGGCGGACTCGGCGCGATGTGGGATTCGGTCTCCGATACCGCCGAGTACGGCGGCCTGACCCGCGGCGAGGCGGTCGTGGACGACCACGCCCGCGAGAACATGGAGGAAGTATTGGAGCAGGTCCAGAACGGCGAGTTCGCCCGCGAGTGGGTCACGGAGAATCAGGCGGGCCGACCGTCCTACCGCCAGCGCCGCATCGCCGAGAAGAACCACGAAATCGAGGACGTGGGCGAACGCCTGCGCGACCTGTTCGCGTGGGCAGAGGAGTCCGAAGCGGCCGAGGAATCGAGCGAGAACGACAGCGAATCCGAGAAAGTGCGAGCCGACGACTGACAATGAACCGACACACCCAGAGCCGAGACGACCCGACAGGAACCGACCAGAACACCGACGACGGCAACTCGACCCCAATGGGAGACGTGAGCCACACCCATCCCCACGCCGACCGCGGCACGGTCAACCGACCGTTCCAGCGCGGGCCGGTCGTGGCCGCCGACGGCGGACGCCGAGAGGCGCGCGACGCCGAGGCCGACGCCGACGCCCGCGAGGAGGACGACGAGCGAACCGACGAGGACCGGATGAAAGACGTGGCCCACACGCCGCCCCACGGCGAGGGCGCGGACCGCGTCTTCGAGCGCGGCGGCGAGCGCGACCCCGTCGAATCCGAAGAATAGCGATGGACGAGCGTACGGATTTTTCCGGCGGCGAACCGCGTAGCGGGCGGTCCGGAGTGCCGTCTTCGACCATCTATAGAATCACCAAAGAAAGATACGCAATGTCTAAAGAAATCCAGCGAACCGCGAGAACTCCGAGCGGCGTACCGTACCCGACCACTGTCACCGTGACCACTGTCACCGCGACCACTGCCACCGCGACCGCAGGGAGGAGGTCCGCGTGAGCGAGCGCACCCTCTACGACAAGGTGTGGGACCGCCACAGCGTGACCGAACTTCCGACCGGCCAGACCCAGTTGTTCGTGGGTCTCCACCTCGTCCACGAGGTCACGAGTCCCCAAGCGTTCGGGATGCTCCGCGAGCGGGACCTCGACGTGGCCTACCCCGAGCGGACCCACGCCACCGTGGACCACATCGTCCCGACCGCCGACCGCGACCGGCCCTACGAGGGCGCGGCCGAGGAGATGATGGCCGAGTTGGAGGAGAACGTCCGCGAGGCGGGAATCGACTTCTCCAGCCCCGACACCGGCGACCAAGGCATCGTCCACGTCATCGGCCCGGAGCAGGGCCTGACCCAACCCGGCATGACGGTGGTCTGTGGCGACAGCCACACCTCGACCCACGGAGCCTTCGGCGCGCTCGCCTTTGGCATCGGCACCTCTCAGATTCGGGACGTGCTGGCGACCGGCACCGTCGCGATGGAGAAGAAGAAGGTCCGACGCATCCGCGTCACGGGCGAACTGGGCGACTGCGTAGAGGCCAAGGATGTTATCCTCCAAATCATCCGGAAGTTGGGCACCGACGGCGGCGTCGGCTACGTCTACGAGTACGCGGGCGAGGCCATCGAGAATCTGGACGTGGAGGGCCGGATGTCCATCTGCAACATGTCCATCGAAGGCGGCGCTCGCGCGGGCTACGTCAACCCCGATGAGACCACCTACGAGTGGCTGCGAGACACCGACGCCTTCCGCGACGACCCCGAGGAGTTCGCGCGACTGAAGCCCTACTGGGAGTCCATCGCGTCGGACGACGACGCCCAGTACGACGACGAGGTGGTCATTGACGGCGACGCGCTCGAACCGATGGTCACGTGGGGCACCACGCCCGGACAGGGCGTCGGCATCACCGAGCCGATTCCGGACCCCGAGGAGCTACCCGAGGACAAGCGCGAGACCGCCCGCGACGCGCAGGAACACATGGGCGTCGAACCGGGCGACACGATGGAAGGCTACCCCATCGACGTGGCCTTCCTCGGCTCGTGTACGAACGCCCGCCTGCCCGACCTCCGGCGCGCGGCGCGACTCGTCGCCGGACGAGAGGTCCACGACGACGTGCGCGCGATGGTGGTCCCCGGCAGTCAGCGCGTCGCCACCGCCGCCGAGGAGGAAGGTCTGGACCGAATCTTCGAGAAGGCTGGCTTCGACTGGCGCGAGGCCGGATGCTCGATGTGCCTCGGCATGAACGACGACCAACTGGAGGGCGACGAGGCCAGCGCCTCCTCGTCGAACCGCAACTTCGTCGGGCGACAGGGGAGCAAGGACGGCAAGACCGTGTTGATGAACCCCCGGATGGTCGCGGCGGCCGCAATCGAGGGTGAAGTCACCGACGCCCGCGAGTTCGACGAGACCGACCTGCCGGAGGCCGACCGACCGCAATCCGACGCCGCGGACTCGGAGGTGCAAGCATGAGCGGCGAGGCGGGCGCAGGCGGCGAGGCGGACGCGACCCGCGAGACGGACATCGAGACGGTCGAACACGTCTCGGGGACCGGGATTCCGGTCCGCGGCAACGACATCGACACCGACCAGATAATCCCCGCGCGGTTCATGAAGGTCGTGACCTTCGACGGTCTCGGCCAGTTCGCGTTCCACGACCAGCGGTTCACCGACGAGGACGAACCCAAGGACCACCCGTTCAACGAGGACGAATACCGAGACGCCTCGGTCATGGTCGTGAACGCGAACTTCGGGTGTGGCTCCTCGCGCGAACACGCTCCGCAGGCGCTCGTGCGCTGGGGCATCGACGCCGTCGTCGGCGAGAGCTTCGCCGAAATCTTCGCGGGTAACTGCCTCGCGTTGGGCGTGCCGACCGTCACGGCGAGTCAGGACGACATCGAAGCCCTCCAGAACTACGTCGAGGAGAACCCCGACGCCGAAATCGAGGTGAACGTCGCCGAGGAGACGGTTCGCTACGACGACAACCGAATCGACGCGACGGTGGACGACGCCCAGCGCAAGGCGCTGGTCGAGGGCGTCTGGGACACTACGGCGCTCCTCAAATCGAACGCCGACGCGGTCGCCCGGACCGCCGCGGACCTGCCCTACGCCGAAGCCGAGACCGCCGAAGACGCCGCCAGCGACGGGGAGGAAGCCGAATGACTGCGGACGACCCCGAAGAAATCGTCGTCATCCCCGGCGACGGCATCGGCCGGGAGGTCGTCCCGGCGGCCCGCGAAGTCCTCGAAGCGGTCGGCCCGGAGTTCGAGTTCACCGAGGCCGAGGCCGGTGACGCCGTGAAGGACGAGACCGGCGAGGCCTTGCCCGACGAGACCCGCGACCTCGCCGCGAACGCCGACGCCACGCTGTTCGGCGCGGCGGGCGACACCGCGGCCGACGTTATCATCCCGCTCCGGCGCGCCGTCGAGTCGTTCGCCAACGTCCGGCCCGCGCGGGCCTACCCCGGCGTGGACGCGGCCAAGCCCGAGACTGACCTCGTGTTCGTCCGCGAGAACACCGAAGGCGTCTACGCTGGCCACGAGACCGAGGTTGCGCCCGGCGTAACGACGCTGACACGGGTCGTTACTGAAGAGGCCTCCGAGGAAATCGCGCGTTACGCCTTCGAGTACGCCGAAAACCGTGGGAGCGATGTGACAATTGCTCACAAGGCCAACGTGATGCGGACCACCGACGGCCTCTTCTTGGAGACAGCCAAGGCGGTCGCCGACGAGTTCGACGTGGCTTACGACGACGCGCTGATGGACGCGCTGGCGATGCACCTCGTCGCCCGTCCCGAGGAGTACGACGTGGTCGTCTGCCCGAACCTCGCTGGCGACGTGTTGTCGGACCTCGCGGCCGGACTGGTCGGCGGACTGGGACTCCTCCCGAGCGCGAACGTCGGCGACGAGCGCGCGCTGTTCGAGCCGGTCCACGGTACCGCACCCGACATCGCGGGCGAGGGCGTCGCCAACCCGAGCGCGACGATGCTGTCGGCCGCGATGCTGTTGGAGTATCTGGGCCACGACGACGCTGGCGAGCGCGTGCGCACCGCCGTCACGGAGACGTTGGCGTCCGGTCCCCACACGCCGGACCTCGGCGGCGACGCGACGACGAGAGACGTGACCGACGCGGTGCTGTCGAAGCTCTGAGTCGGAGAACTCCGTTTCGCACGCGGAGCGACGCGAGCGTCACCGACCGTAGCGACCGACGCGGACGTTATCGACGCAGAAGTGACGGACGCAACGCTGTCGAGTCGGGTTTCGTAGAACGCTACGATTCAGGATTCGTCCCGAACGATTACCGGAGCGGGTCGCGGCCGCCGATGAGGTTGGTCGTGTCCACCTCGTCCGCTCGCGCGCCGCCTTTCTTGACCTCTGTCGCGGTCATGCACTCTAGACAGCCGAAGACTTCGTTGTGGTTGTTCCCGAAGACGCGGGCGAAGTCCCGCGTGACGAAGGAGCCACAGGACTGGCAGCGGTTCTCGGCCATCGTGTCGTCGCCGTTGGTGAGTCTGTTGTCGGTGGTGGTCATGGCTGCGCGATAGATACACACAATCCTATCCACTTTGTTATCCAGTACCTACACCCCCGTAATCAACCATTAGGCACCGCAGTAACCGACTGTTACGCTCGGTATTGGAATCCCGTTAATTCGGAAACCGCCCCGCTAATTTAAGCGACCGGGGTGTCAAAGCCGCGGGTCGTCGGTCGATTCCGCGGTCGCCCCGCCGTCCGCTCGGGTCGGTCGTCGGTCACCTCCGTCGTCCCCGTCGCTTATGAGGTTCGGCCGCGTATTCGAGGGGCGATGCCCAAGATTCAACTCGACGACGAGACCATCGAGCGCCTCGACGGGCTTCGGGTGGACGACGAGTCCTACGACGAGATCGTCAACGAACTCATCAACATCTACGAGGCCGAGGAGATGACGCTGTTCCACAGCGGCGACTGATACTCGACAGGTCTCGCCGCGGCGCTACCGGACGAGTTTCGTCTCGCCCGCCCGGACCGTCTGGCCGCGCTCGACTGCAACGTCGGCGAGGTCCACCTCGGGCGGCAGGAGAACGTCCGCGCGACTCCCGAACGAGATGTGGCCGAGTCGGTCGCCGCGGTCGAGTTCGTCGCCCGGTTCGACGTAGGGGTGGATTCGTCGGGCGAACGCACCCGCGATGAGCGTCACGTCGTGGTCGGCGAACCGGACGTGGACTTTCTCGTTGTTGTCCGACTCCTTGGAGAAGGCGGGCCGGTGTTTGCCGGGTTCGTGTTCGACGGTCTCGACCCGACCGCCGAGCGGTGCCCGGTTGACGTGTACGTCCGTGACGTTCATGAAGACGCCGACCCGGACGCGAGTGTCGGCGGTCTCCTCGGCGGACTCGTCGCGTCCGGCGTTCGATTCGTCGCGTCCGGCGCTCGACTCGTCGCGTCTCTCGTTCGACTCGTGTTCCTCCTCCCGAATCACCGACACTCGTCCGTCGGCGGGCGCGACAGGCCCCGACTCGGGCGGACTCCGGTCGGGGTCGCGGTGAAAGACGAGAGCGCCCACGCTCAGGAGCGGCCCCGCCAGTCCCAACCGCCGGGTCCACCGCTTCGACCGCGCGAGGAGCGCGGCGGGAACCGCCAGCGCGAGCGCCAGCAGGGCGTAGCGCCACGCGCCCGGCGCGAACCGCGAGGAGCCGCGCGACCGCGTGGCTCCGGACCCGCCGGACTCCTCGGTATCTCCGCCCGTCACTCGCTGGCGGCCTCGCGGACGCGGTTCCACTTGCCCTGCGATTCGAGGCGCTGTTGGAGTTCGCTGGCGTACTCCTGCGCGAGTCGGCTGGCCGCTTCGAGCCGGTCGTCGTCCACGCCGTCGCCGCCACCGCCGAGGCCGAGCGCGTCCTTCACGGAGTCGAAGACGCCGCCACCGCCGCCTGCGCCGCCGCCTCCCGCGCCGCCACCGCCGCCCGCGACCGAGTTCATCTGGTTGCGGATGTTCTCTAGCTCGGGCATCACCTGCTCTATCTTCGCGGTGTCGGCGACGATGCGGGCCCGTTCGGCGTCGTCGGGGTTCTCGATTTCGAACTCGACGGCGGTCATGATGAGTCCCCACTCTTGGCGGGAGAACTGCGAGTCCGTCACCTGTTGGGAGAACTCTTGGTCTACCGCCATCCGGTCGCCGACGATGAGGTCCTGCCACGCGCGTTCGGTCATGTCCGTAGCGTTGGGTTCCGGGGAGTATGAGGGTTTTCCTACTCCTCTGTCTTCGAGGTGCGGTGGTCGTCTAATTGCTGATAGTCGCCACCACTCGAACTGTAGGCGAGAGGTCTCAGAAAGCCTCGCCCGCTCGCGGGTCGGTCGTCTGCCGCGTCCTCGATTCGAAGAAAAGGAATGCTCCGTCGCGGTCCGGCGAGTCGCCTCAGAACGCGCCGCTCTCGACGGTCACGCTGGCTTCGAGGTCGGTCTTCAGCGCGTCGTGGACCTTGCAGAGTTCGTCGGCGCGCTCGACGACCTTCTCGGCCTCGTCGTCGTCCATCTCGGCCTCGGTCTTGACGGTGAACTGGACCGCCGCGAGTTTGTCGTCGTCGTTGAGGTCGCCGCTCACGTCGATTTCGATGCGACCGAGGTCGCCTACGTCGCGCTGTTCGCCGCCGACGCGGAGCGCCGGAACGTAACAGGAACCGTAGGCCGCCAGCAGGGATTCGAGCGTGTCGGGGGCCTCCTCGCCCGTCGCGTCGATGGTGACCTCGAAGTCTCGAATCTGGTTCTCGGCCGTGTATCCCTCCTCGGAGACAGTTGTGACTTCTTTCGTCATGCGTCCGGGACGACGCCCGCCAGACCCCTAAGGCTTGCTCATGTCGGGGATTACCACGCGAATCGGTCGCACTCGCGGAGTCGGCGTCTGACTCACGCCCGAGGAGACCACCCGCGCAGGAACGCGACCGAGAGGCCGCCCGCCGAGAGGCCGAACGGCAGGCTGACGGTCCGGACGACCAGCACCGCGGCGGCGGCCGCCGAGGCCGGTGCGCCGGTGACGACGACGAGCGCGCCGCCGAGAAGCACGTCGTACGCGCCGATGCTCGCCGGGACCGGCACGACGCTGGCGACCTGCGGGAGTGGCATCAGCGCGACGATGGGGAGGAGGGCGACCGGCGTCCCGGTTCCGGCGAGCGCGACCCAGAGCGCGCTCGCGGTCAGCAGTTGTTCGAAGACGCCCCCGACACCGACCAGCGCGAGCAGTCGCGGCGCGTCCCGGAACTGGACGACCCGCGACCAGAACCGGTCGAGGGCCTCCTCGACCGCCGACCGGTCGTGGGGTGTCTCGCGGTAGAGCGACGAAATCAGGCGGACGACCGGCCCGACGAGTGCGACCAGTGCGCCCGACAACTGCTCGCGCAACCGGACGACGAGGCCGCCGACCGCGACGAGACCGACCAGCGACCCGCCCAACGTGACGACGACGAACCGCGCGTCGGGCGTGCCCAGCAGGAGAAGGACCGCGAGGAGGGTCGAGACGAGGATTTGGCTCCCCGATTTGACGTACTTGGCGACGCCCCGGACCCCGAGCGCCTCGCTGTAGGTCGTCCCGGTCGTGACGCCGATGAAGCGCGCCATGATGGGTTCGGAACTGACCGGTCCGGCGGGACTCAGCGTGTCGAAGAAGTCACCCGCGAGCGCGAACTGGACGGCCTGCCGAGGAGAGAGTCCCCGACCGAGCGGCTTCACCGAGGCCCAGACGCCGATGCCGTCGGCCAGTCCCTCCGCGACGACGAGCGCGACCACGACGGGAATCGCCCACGGCGCGATGGCGGTCGCTCGCTCGACGACGCTGTCCACGCCGACGAACCAGAGGTACGCCGCGAACGCGCCGCCGCCGAGCGCGACCCCGACGAGAAAGCGGGCTACTCGACGCATCGTCGCTCCATGCCCGAGAAGCGACACGACGGCCGGTTTACGGTTTCTATGATTGCTATATATGTCTAAATATGTTCACTGGAAAGGAACGCAGAACGCGGTCGGCCGTCAGTAGTCCAGTTCGTCGGCGAGGTCGAACGCCTCCTCGCCCTCTAGAATCCGGACCTCGGCGTCGCTACCGGTGCCCTTGACTTCGTTCCGGAAGTCCTCGGGGTCCTGCTCGATGGGCGGGAACGTGTCGTAGTGCATCGGGAAGGCGTAGTCGGCGTCCACCCAATCGACCGCGATGGCGGCCTGCATCGGTCCCATCGTGAAGTGGTCGCCGATGGGCACCGCGGCGGCGTCGGGTTCGAGGTACGGGCCGATTACGTCGCGCATCTCCGTCTGGAGCGAGGTGTCCCCAGCGTGGTAGAAGGTCCGGCTCTCCTCGTCGCTGACCTGCGTCGGCTTGGTGTCACTGATGACGAAGCCACCGGGCATGCCCCCGGAGGTGCCGTAGCTGGTGTCCATCCCGTTGGTGTGGTCGGCCCGGACCATCGTGACGAAGGCGTCGTCGCACTCGACGGTCCCGCCGAGGTTCATCCCCATCCCGCCGACCGCCTCGAAGTCGCCGAACTCGTCGCGGCAGTACTCCACGACTTCGGGCGTGGCGACCAGTTTCGTGCCCTCGTAGCGGTCCACGTCGCCGATGTGGTCGGCGTGGCCGTGCGTGAGCAGGAGGTAGTCCGGGTCTAGCTCCTCGGGGTCGGTCTCCGTTTTCGGGTTGTCGAAGAAGGGGTCGATGAGCAACTCGGTGTCGTCTACCTCGACGTGCCACGTCGAATGGCCGTACCAAGTGAGATTCATTTGCGGGCGAAGATACGCCCGGTTTACACTTAAAGGGTGTTGGCGTCGAGCGCGACGGGAGCCGTCAACCGCGGTCGCGCTTGCGCTCGCGTTCACGGTTCGACGCCAGCAGATTCCACCCGGTCGCCCGGCGGACCACCCAGTCGAGGACGAGACCGACGCCGACGACCGCCAGCGAGAAGCCGACGAACAGGCCGCCCAACTGGGCGCTCTCGGTCGCCGTCGGGGTCAACACGAGACTGAGGCCGAACAGCATCGAGGCCATGAACAGTATCGGGACGACGAACCACTTCAGCACCCAGTGGTCGTCCAGAAACCGACTGGCCGACCGGAGGAGTTCGTACATGTTCACTCGTTGAGTAGCGATTCGCGGTCGGTCGTGGTAAATGTTTCTCCTCTCACAAGTTGCCGTCGGCGGAGTCCGGACGCACCGACTCGACATGGCAACCCCTAAGTTTTAGGCTGGCCTAACTTCGCTCGAATGGAACTGACTCGCCGGGACGCGCTGGCCGCGCTGGCCGCTGGCGGCGTCGCGGTCGGCACCGGGGCGCTGTTGGAGGGCAACCCCTTCGCCGACGGCCGAGGAGCCTCCTCGACCGACGCCGCTCCCGAGGAGCGCATGGCGTCGCTCCTCGCGGTCGCCGAGGTGGTCTACCCCACCGAACTCTCGGGCGTCGAGGAGTTCGTCCGGACGTACGCGCTCGGTCGGGTCGAGGAGCGCCCGGACTACCGCGAGGGGATGGTCGAGGCGCTCGACACGCTCGACGAGTACTCGAAGTCGTGGTTCGACGACGACTTCCGAGCGTTGGACGCCGAGACGCGCGCGACGCTCCTCGACCAGATGGGCGTCGATACGGCGAGTCCGGCCCCCGAGGGCGCGGACGCCGACCGCGTGCGCTACTATCTGGTCAACGAACTGCTGTACGCGCTGTACTCCTCGCCGACCGGCGGAAAGCTGGTCGGCATCGAGAACCCGCAGGGCCACCCCGGCGGCGCTACGAGCTATCAGCGCGGCCCGAGAGAAGGTGGGGATTCGAGATGACGGACCGAACGCCTTCCGAAGGCGCAGACGTGTGCATCGTCGGCGCTGGCCCGGCGGGCGCGCTCGCGGCCCACCGCCTCGCCGAGGAGGGCCACGACGTGGTGATTCTAGAAGCCGGGGAACGCTTCGACTTCGAGGACCGACAACGCCGGATGGAACGCGCGATTCGCCCGGCCCACGGCCCGCTGTCGGTCTGGGAGATGGGCGGGGAACGCGACCGGTTCTCGTCGGCGGGCGAGTGGTTCTACCCGCTGAACGCCGCCCGCGTCAAGGGCGTCGGGGGGACGACGCTCCACTGGCAGGGGATGGTGATGCGCTTTCACGAGGAGGACTTCGCGTCGTGGCCCATCGACTACGACGACCTCCGGCCCTACTACGCCGAGGCCGAGCGAGCCTTGGGGGTCGCTGGCGCGGCCGACAACCCCTACGCGCCGCCCCGCGACGAGCCGTATCCCCTCCCGGCCTTTCCGCCCTCCTACAGCGACTCCATCTTCGCGGAGGCCTGCGAACGACTCGGCGTCACGATGCACTCGGTGCCCAACGCGCGCAACTCGGAGGGCTACGACGACCGGAGCGCGTGCGTCGGCTACGGCACCTGCAAGCCGGTCTGTCCCTCCGGCGCGAAGTACTCCGCGGACCACCACGTCGAGAAGGCCGAGGAGTCCGGCGTCCGCGTCGTCACCCGCGCGCCGGTCCAACGTCTCGAACACGACGACGCGGGCGAGCGCGTCACCGCGGCGGTCTACGCCACGCCCGACGGCGAGACCCACCGACAGGCGGCCCGCGAGTTCGTCCTCGCGGCGGGCGGCGTCGAGATTCCGCGCCTCCTGCTCCTGTCGAAGTCCGAGGAGTACCCCGACGGACTGGCGAACTCCTCGGGCGCGGTCGGCCGGTACTTCATGGACCACCTGTTCGCGGGGTCCGGCGGCACGCTCGACACGGAAACGCGCCAGAACCACGTCGGATTCATCACCAGCGAGTGCCACCAGTTCTACGACGACCCGACGCGCGGGACCGAGGGGAGCGCGGGCGGCGTGCCCGAGTGGTCGGGAGAAAAGGAGGAACCGAAGCCAGACAGCATCAAACTGGAGTTCCTGAACTACGCCGGACCCTCGCCGGTCGAGATGGCGCTCACCGGCGAGGAGTTCGGCGACGACCTCCTCGACACCCTGCGCGAGGGCTACGGCAACTCCATCGCGATGGGCGGACTGGTCGGCCAGCGCCCCCGGAAGGAGAACCGGATTACACTGGACTCCTCCACGACCGACGACCACGGGAATCCGGTGCCCGAGATTCACTGGCGCGTGGACGCCCGGACGAAATCGTCGCTCCGGCGCGCCAACGAGATTCAGCACCGGATTCTGGACGAGTTGGGCGTGGACGTGTCGTGGACCGTGGGACCGGAGAGTACGGGTCCGGCGTTTCACCACATGGGCACGACCCGGATGGGTTCGAATTCCGAGGAGAGCGTGGTGAACGCGCAACTGCGGACGCACGATTTGGCGAATTTGTCGGTGGCGTCTTCGAGCGTCTTCCGGACCAGCGGGGCGCTGAACCCGACGCTGACCATCGCGGCTTTATCTCTGAAGATGGCAGACCACGTGGATGAACGGTTGTGATTTGACGCCGTTTTCTGCAATTCGGTGAACTTGACGAAGCTAGCTACTGTTGTCGCCGCACGATACGAGGTGGTTTGTCGAGGGAAGTTAGCTACTGCCGACAAAAAGGAGTTACCGCGACTGCACAGCACCGCACCACGTCCTCCCCAACCGATTGCGTTGCTCACTCCGTTGCGCTACTCATCCCTCGCGCGTGTAGGCGCGACGCCTACGGGCGTCGCGCCAGCACGCGCCGGGTCGAAAAATGAAGATACTCGTTTCTCGCCAGCGTCGTTACTACCCGTCGATTCGCGTGCCGGGGTCCTCGCCCGCGAGGAACTCCCGGAGGGCGTCGGGACCGAAGACGGTCGCGGGCGCGCCGAGATCCAGTAAGGCCCGGACCTTCCCGGCCATCCCGCCGGTCACGTCGGTCGCGTCGCTCTCGCCGAGGAATCGGACGACCTCCTCGTAGGACCGGATTTCCGGAATCACGTCGTCTTCGTCGTCCAGCACGCCCGGCACGGTCGAGCAGAAGCCCACGCGCTCGGCGTCGATGCCCTCGGCGACGGCCGTGACCACCTCGTCGCCCGAGAGGATGGTCACGCCCTCGCCCGCGTGGGCCACCACGTCGCCGTGGAGGACCGGGACGAACTCCTCGCCGAGCATGGTCTCGACTTGCTCTGTCATGACGGTGAGTTCGGCCGCCTCGTCCCGCGAGGCCGCCGAGAAGGGGTGGACCGGCACCGCGGGCACGTCGCGGTCGTGGAGGCGCGCCAGCACGAAGTCGTTCAGGGTCTTCATCGCGCCGTGAATCTCGACCGCCGCGGCGGCGTCGCCCGACCCCTCGGTCTTCGAGACGCCGTGGTCGCTGGCGTGGTGGTGGCCGAAGCTCCCGCCGCCGTGGACGACCACGAGGTCCGACACGTCGCCGCTCGCGAGCGCGTCGGCGATGGCGTCCGCCGCGCGGTCCAGCGCGGGACCGTCGAGTGCTTCCGGTCGGTCCTTGTCCGTAATTACGCTCCCGCCGAGTTTGACGACGGTCGTCCCGGACTCGCGTCCCGCCATCTCAGGCCTCCTCCACGCGAACGCCGTCGGTGTCCAGTTCCGCCCGGAAGGCGTCCTCGCAACCGGGCGTGTACCGGAGCGCGGTCTCGGTGCTGTCAGTCGGATCGAGCGCGACGATACAGCCGCCGCCGCCCGCGCCGGTCAGCTTGGCACCGTGAGCGCCCGCGTCCCTCGCGGCCCAGACCATCTGGTCGAGCGACCGCGAGGAGACCCCGAGGGCCTCCAGCAGGCCGTGGTTGAAGTTCATCAGTTCGCCCAACTCCGCCACGTCGCCCGCGGCGAGGGCCTCCTCGCCCGAGCGCACGATGTCGCCGATGCTCTCGACGGTATCCGCCGCGAACTCGTACTCCTCGCGGAGCGCCCGGACGCCCGCCACGAGCTGTCCGGTGTCGCCCGCGCCGCCGTCGAACCCGATGACGAACGGCAGGTCCGGGGCCTCGATGGCCCGGCAGTCGTCGCCCTCGACGCGGACCGCGCCGCCCGTCGCCGAGCAGAAGGTGTCCGCGCGCGACGCCTCGCCGTTCTGGACCTCCAGTTCCGCCTGATAGGCCCGCTCGGCGACCTCTTTTGCCGAGAGTTCGACGCCCAACTCGCGGGTCCCGGCGTCGATGCCCGCGGCCGTGACCGCGGCCGACGAACCCAGTCCCGCGCCGAGGGGAATCTCGCTCTCGACGGTGATGTCGAAACCGGCCTCGGGGCGGCCCGCGGCGTCGCGCGCCTGCTCGACCGCGGCGTCGATGTACCCGATTCCGGCCTGCACCAGCGACTCGGTCACGTCCACGTCGGGGCCGCCGTCGCTGCCGTCGCTGTACTCGACCGTGAACCCGTTGAGACTCAGGTCCTCGGCGTGGACTCGGATGCGGTCGTCGTCGCGCGCTTCGACGGAGACCCGCGCTCGGCGCTCGATGGCGCAGGGGACCGCCGGTTCGCCGTAGACGACCGCGTGTTCTCCGAACAGGTAGACCTTGCCCGGAGCGCTCGAAACGACCATGTAGAGGGGTTTCTGACGGGAGGTTAATTCGTTTGCGAAGCCGACCGGTCGCCGACGGGAGTCGTCCGAGGCTTTGGCGATGCGGATTCTCGTCGTCCGGTTTGCCCGTGCCCCGAAGTTTATGTACGAAGGCCGAACCAATCACGTCCATGTCCGACCCGCCCGAGAGCGAGCGCCGCGAAGTCGTCGAGGAGCTACACGGCGAGGAGATACGCGACCCCTACCGCTGGCTGGAAGAGGACACTGATGAGGTCCGGGCGTGGGTCGAGCGCCAGAACGACTACGCCGACGACCACCTCCGGGGGCCGGTCCGCGACGACCTCGCGCCGCGGTTCGAGGCCCGCGCCGAAGTCCGAGCGTACGGCGTCGTCACGCCCCGCGAGCGAGGGTATTTCCAACGCGTCGAGGCCGCCGACGAGGACCACCCGAAGCTCTGTTTCCGACCCGATTTGGACGCCGAGCCGACCGTCCTCGCGGACCCGAACGAGTGGCCCGAGACCGACTCGCTGGACTGGTTCGTGCCCTCCCCCGACGGTGCGCGAGTCGCCTACGGACGGGCCGAGGGCGGTCGAGAGCAGTACGACGTGGTTCTCCTCGACGCCGAAACCGGCGAGACCGTGGAAGTCGTCCGCAACTGCGGCCGGACCGGACCCGACGGGTTCGCGTGGACCGACGAGGGATTCTACTACGTGACTACCGGGTCCGCCGACGATGGCACCCAGTTGGACAAGCAGATTCGGTACCACGAGGTCGCGGGCGAGGGGACCGGTGATAGCGGCGGGGAGACTCCCGAGTCCGACGCCGACTCGGACCCGGTTCTGACCGACGACGTGGGCGAACACGTCTGGCCGCAACTCGGCTACACCGACGGGACGCTCGTCGTCGCCTACCACGAGGGCTGGACGCACTCGGACGTGTACCGTTGGGAGCGCGACGACTCGGCCCCCGACGAGGGCGAGTTAGTCCGACTCGTCGCCGAGACCGACGCGTCGTTCCGGTTTGCGGTCGCCGACGGGACGGCGTACTTCCGGACGGACTACGACGCCCCGAACTCGCGGCTCCTCGCCTGCGACGCGGACTCGTCGGCGGCCGACCCCGACGACCTCGCCGAAGTCGTCCCCGAGTGCGAGGAGACCCTGACCGACTTCGCCGTCGCGGGCGACGCGCTGGTCGTCCATCGACAGCGCGACGCCTCGTCGTCGCTGTCGGTCTACGACCGCGACCAGCGGCCGACCGAGGACTCCGCGGCGGTCCACCGACACGACGTTTCCCTGCCGGACCACGCCGCGGTCAGCCGCGGCGGCTTGACCGGGAATCCCGACGCGCCAGAGTTCTGTTTCCACGCCCAGACGTTCGACCGCCCGCCGTGGGTCGCTCTCGGCCGGACCGACACCGCCGAGACGACGGTCGTGAGCGAGCGCGACCCCGAAGCGGACTTCGGTTCCCGCCTCGACTCGACCCCCGAGTCCGGGACCGACTCGGAGTCGGCGGGCGACTCGGGTCTCGACCTCGTGGTCGAACAGCAGTTCTTCGAGTCGGCGGACGGCACCGAGGTTCCGGCGTTCGTCGTCCACCGCGAGGGCCTCGAACGCGACGGCGACAACCCGACGGTCCTCTACGGCTACGGCGGGTTCCGCCTCAGCCTCACGCCGAGTTACGACCGGTTTCGCGTCCCCTTCCTCGAAGACGGCGGCGTCTACGTGCAGGCGAACCTCCGAGGAGGCACGGAGTACGGCGAGGAGTGGCACCGCGCCGGAACGCACGAGCGCAAGCAGAACGTCTTCGACGACTTCTACGCGGTCGCCGAGGGGTTGATAGACCGGGAGTACACCCGCCCCGAACGACTCGCCGCGATGGGCCGGTCGAACGGCGGCCTGCTGGTCGGTGCGGCGATTACCCAGCGCCCGGACCTCTTCGGCGCGGCGTCCTGCGGGGTCCCGCTTCTGGACATGCTCCGATTCCACGAGTTCCTGCTCGGCGAGTCGTGGACCAACGAGTACGGGTCGCCCGACGACCCCGACGACTTTCGGTACCTCCGGGAGTACTCGCCGTACCACAACGTCTCCGAGCGCGCGTATCCGGCCGTCTACTTCGAGACCGCCGCGGGCGACACTCGCGTCCACCCCGGTCACGCCCGGAAGATGACCGCCCGGATGCAGGCCGCGAACACGGGCGAGAACCCGGTTCTCCTCCGGACCGAGACCGACACGGGCCACGGCGCTGGCAAGTCCACCTCGATGGTGGTCGCCGAGCAACTGGACCGCTGGGCGTTCCTCTACGAGCAGTTAGGCGTGGCGACGGACGCGAACGCGAGCGACGAATCGAACGGGAACAGCGAATAGGACGCGAGCGACGAATCTGACCCGGCGGAGTGACCGACCTGCGGCACAACGGCTAACTTTCCCGACAGCGAAGATTCGGGTATGAAGCTACGAAAGCTCGCGGCCGGAGTCGCCGGTGGCCTCGGAGCCGCCGCGCTCGGCAACAGACTGCTCTCGTGGAAAACGGGCGAGTTAGACCCCGCCTTGGAGGGCGAACAGGGCACCTACCGCTGGCGGGGCTTCGACGTGGCCTACACCGAGGCTGGCGACCCCGACGACCCCGACGTACTCCTCTTGCACGGGGTCCACGCCGCCGCCTCGAACAAGGAGTTCGACCAGATTTTCGACAAACTCGCCAAGACCCACCACGTAATCGCGCCCGACCTGCCGGGCTTCGGGCGCTCGGACCGCCCGCCGCTGACCTACTCCGCGGCGCTCTACACCGCCTTCGTCACGGACTTCGCGGAGGACATGACCGACGACGCGGCCTGCGTCGCCACCTCGCTGTCGGGGGCCTACGCGACGCTGGCCCAACACCAGTCGAGTCCGTTCACGCGCCTCGTGTTGGTCGCGCCGACCGGCGACACCGGCCCGCGCCGGACGTGGCTCCGGTCGCTGTTCCGGTCGCCGCTGGTCGGGCAAGGGCTGTTCAACCTCCTCACGAGCAAGCGGTCGCTGCACTTCTTCGACAATCGGGAGGCGTACTCGACGGAGGCGTCCTACACCGAGCGGGACGTGGACTACCAGTGGGAGACCGCCCACCAACCCGGCGCGCGATTCGCGCCCGCTTCGTTCGTCTCGGGCTACCTCGACCCCGACGTTGACCTCGGGGACGAACTCGCGCGACTCGACATCCCCGTCACCATCGTCTGGGGCCGCGACGCGACGGTCTCGCCGCTGGAGGAGGGCGAGGAGCTAGCCGAGCGAGCGGACGCGAAACTCGTCGTGTTCGACGAGGCGAAACTCCTGCCCCACGCCGAGCATCCCGGTCCGTTCCTCGAAGTCCTGCTGGACGAACTGACTGAAGAACAACGCGAGACCGGAAGTAGCGTCACGACGCAGTAGCGCGAAGACTGCGAGAACGCGGCGTCAGGCGGGTCGGAACACCAGCACGCGCTCGTCGGTCGTCGCGCTCTCGCCGACGCCGACCGCGACCGCGGTGCCGACCTCGATTTCTTCGGCCTCGCTACCGCGAAGTTGCCCCGTCAGCCGAACGCCGCCGAAGTCCGCGACCGCCGTCACGTAGGGCGCGTCGTCGGCAAACGAGGGCGCGGGGACGTGGACCTCGGTGTACGTCTCGATGTCGCCGGTTTCGGGGAGCGCGACTTCTTCGAGGTCCGTCGCGCCGCAGTGGGGACAGACCCGTCGGGGCGGGAGCGAGCCGTGACCCTCCGGGCATTCGAGATAGTAGCCCTCGCCCGACTCGATGGCGTCCAGCAGGTCGTCGTACCCCTCGTCGCGGACGCGCTCGTCCTCGCCAGTCTGGTCGCTCATTCGTCCACCTCCAAGACGTGAACCGTGGTACTCGCCACCGTGCCACCCGCGTTGTGGGTCACGCCGATGTCGCCGGGCACGGCGTCGCTGTTGGGGTGGTCTCCTCGGAGCAGTCGGGTCATCTCGACGATTTGGCTCCCGCCGGTCGCGCCGACCGGGTGGCCCTTGGCCTTGAGGCCGCCCGAGAGGTTCACCGGCCGGTCGCCGTCGCGGGTCGTCTCGCCGCGGGCCGCCGCGCCGATGCCCTCGCCCGGCGCGTAGAAGTCCAGCGCCTCGATGGCGAGGACTTCCGCGATGGTGAAACAGTCGTGGACCTCGGCGACCGACACGTCCTGCGGGCCGACTCCGGCGTCGTCGTAGGCCTCTGCGGCGGCGTACTCGGCGGCAGGGGTCCGGGCGAGATAGCGCCGGTCCTGCAACGCCATCTTGTCGCCGCCCTGTCCCGTGCCGGTGATGGCGACGGGCGCGTCGAGGTCGTGTTCGTCGGCGTACTCGTCGCTGACGAGGACCGCGGCGCTCGCCCCGTCGGTGATGGGGCAGGCGTCGTAGAGGCCGAGCGGGTCGGCGATGGTCGGCGCGTCGAGGGCCTGCTCGACCGAGATGGACTTCTGGAACTGGGCGAACTCGTTTTCGAGGGCGTTGTCGTGGTTCTTCACCGCGATTTCCGCGAGGTCCTCCTTACTGCCGCCGTACTGCTCGAAGTACGCGCGGGCCATCAGCGCGTAGGCCGCCGGGAAGGTCATCCCCGCCCGGACCTCGTAGAGGTCGTCGGCCGCGATGGCGAGGGCTTCGGTCGTGCCCGTGGTGCCGAGGTTGTTCATCCGCTCGGCCCCGCCGACCAGCACCACGTCGGCCTCGCCGTTTCGCACGTCTTTGACGGCCTCGCGGACCGCGACGCCCGAGGAGGCACACGCGCTCTCGTAGCGGGTCGCCGGAGCGGTCAGGCCAGCGGCCTCGGCCATCAGCGGGCCTTGGTGGCCCTGATGCTCGCTCAGTTCGCCCATGAAGTTGCCGTAGTTCAACTGCGCCACGTCGGTCCGGTCCACGCCCGCGTCGGCGAACGCGCGCTCGCTCGCCTCGGCGAAGAGATCCCGGCCGGTTCGCTCGGGGTGTGACCCGAAGTGGGTGAGTCCGACCCCTGCGACTCGTACGCCTGTCATGCGTCTGTCTTCGTGATGGATGGGTAAGAAAGGCATCGGTCTTGCGTTCGACCGAGTTCCCGAAAGAAAGACTCGACGCCGCCGAGCGTCGGCGTCCGTCGGCGAGCGTCGGCGAGACGAGAAATATTTACTCGACTTCGAATTTACATTCGGTCGCTGTAGTCCCAACTGTAGATTCGGCGCGGACGCACCCGGATGCGGACCTCCTCGCGGTCGGGCGAGAGGAGCCACTCGGCCAGTTCCGAGTCGGTGCCCCCGAGGTAGCGTTCGAGCAGGTCCCGGAGGAGGCCCTTGTCCTCGTCCTCCGAGAGACCGGTCGAACCGTTCCCCCGGACGCCGCGGTACGGCGGTTGGTTCTCCGACACCTCGAAGGCGACCTCGGCGTCGTTGCGGAGATAGGACACCACGTCGGCCTCGGCCCACGTCGAACACTCGAAGTAGCCCTCACGGTAGCGGTACCAGAGCGCCACCATCCACAGCGACTCGTCGGGGCGATGGCAGGCGATTCGGATGGGAACCGTGGTCGATTGGAGGTAGGACTCTACTTCCTCCTCGGTCCACGCGCCGGTGAACTTGGTCATGGATGGACCCATCACGCGACGGTAGATAGTTCTTCACGACGACGGCGGCCGATTCGGCGTCCGGCGAACGCGCCCTGAACGGCGGGGTCGGTCGCGGGGCCGACCCCGGCCAGATAGATTGATACTCTCGGAGGCCCTATTAGAACCGTTTATGACCGAAACGAACGTCTCAGAATCTCTCAGCGACAGCCTCGTAAGCAGTTCCCGGACCGCGCTCGGCGACACGCTCCGGACGGTGGTCTACTTCACTCCGGACGCGTTCGACGTACTCTACACGCGCTCGGACCTCTACGGCGGGGACCCCGAGCGCGTCCGTGAAGTCAAGAGTCGGTTCGTGGACAGCGAGCGCGTCGGTTTCGACGCCCAAGAGACCTACCGGGACCTCGCAGGGGTCCCCGACGCCGAACCCGACATCGGCGAGTACGAGTTCACCATCCGGGTGTTTTCCGACGGGTTCGTGAGCCGCGTCATCGTGGGCGACCACGGCGTCCTCCTGACGACCGACAGCATGGACATCGACAGCTTCGAGGAGTTGGCCGTCTCGCTCCGGAAGCTACTGGCCGACGAGAGCGGGTACGCTCCTCGGAATTAGCACATCCTTGCATACTTCAGACGGCGATAAGAGCAACCTTTACACTCCCTTGCCTACACCGTCCGGGTATGAGCGAGACAGTCCTGCTGGTCGGCGGCGGCGGGCGCGAACACGCCATCGCCCGCGCGCTCGGCGACAGTGACGCAGACCTCTACGCCTGCGCGGGCAACCGCAACCCCGGCATCGCCGCGCTCGCCGAGGAGTTCGAGACGCTGGAGACGACCAACCCGAAGGCGGTCGTCGCCTACGCCGAGGAGGTCGGCGCGACGCTCGCGGTCGTCGGTCCCGAAGGCCCGCTCGCGGCGGGGGTCGCCGACGCGCTGGAGGGTGCCGGAGTGTACGCCTTCGGCCCGAACGAGGCCGAGGCCCGTATCGAGACCGACAAGGCCTACCAGCGCCGGTTCATGCGCGAACACGACGTGCCGGGCTGTCCGGACTTCGAGACGTTCGACGACATGGAAGCGGCCTGCGAGTACATCGACGAGTACGACGGCGACCTCGCGGTCAAGCCCGCGGGCCTGACCGGCGGGAAGGGCGTCCGTGTCACCGGCGACCAAGTGACGAAGGAGGAAGCCAAAGAGTACCTGCGCGACTCCGAGTACGACCGCGTGGTCCTCGAAGAGCGACTCGTCGGCGAGGAGTTCACGGTCCAAGGGTTCGTCGCCAACGGCGACCTGCGCGTGACCCCCGCGGTGCAGGACCACAAGCGCGCCTACGAGGGCGACGAGGGACCGAACACCGGCGGGATGGGAAGCTACAGCGACGCGGGCCTCGCGCTCCCGTTCATGACCGACGAGGACTACCGCGAGGCCGTCGAGGTGCTGAAAGCCACCGTCGGTGCCTTGGACGACTACAAGGGCGTCCTCTACGGCCAGTTCATGCTCACCGCCGAGGGCGTGAAGGTCGTGGAGTTCAACGCTCGCTTCGGCGACCCCGAGGCGATGAACACCCTGCCCGTCCTCAACACCGACTTCTTGGACGTGCTGGTCGCGGCCCGCGAGGGCGAGGCCCTGCCCGAACTCTCGTTCGCGCCGAAAGCGACCGTCTGCAAGTACGCCGTGCCCGAGGGCTACCCGACCGACCCCGAGGCTGGCGCGAAGGTCGAAATCTCTGCAGACAACGCCGGGGACGCACTCCTGTTCTACGCCAGCGTGGACGAGCGCGAGGACGGCATCTACACGACCACCTCGCGGGCGTTCGCGGTGGTCGGCGTCGCCGACACCATCACCGACGCCGAGGAGATAGCCGAGGACGCCCTCGCGGTCGCTGGCGACGAGGGGTTGGACGTGCGCCACGACATCGGGAAACCCGACCTCGTGCAACAGCGTATCGACCACGTGGCGAGTCTGCGCGGCGAATAAACACTCTCTGCTCGCATTTAGACGCCGCCTGCGAGGCCACAGGCAACCCATAACAAAACTGCTTCTGTCCGTCTCGTCGTCCATGTCCCTGTCCGACGAAGGCGACTCTCGATTGACGACCGACCAAGCCTTCGACCTGCTGGGCGACGCCGAGCGACGGCGCGCGCTTTCGGCCCTCCGGGAGTTCGAGGAGGCCGTGAGCCTCGACCGACTGGCGACGGCGACCGCGGCCCGACTCGAAGACGCGACCCCCGACGAGGTGACGCCCGACCAGCGCGAGCGCGTCGCGGCGATGCTCCACCACGCTCACCTCCCGCGGTTCGAAGACGCCGGAGTGGCGAGCTACGACCCGATGGCGGGCGAGGTCGAACTGACCGAAATCGCCGACGAGCTAGACCCGTACTTCGAGGTGATGGAGCAGTACCGCGAGACCGCCCGGTCCGAGTCCACGCGGTCCGACTAGCTACTTTCAAGGCCGAACCGAACCAACCTCGGTCCGTGCCCGACGACACCGACCAGCCGGACGAGCGAGACGCCGACCCTACCCGACGCCACGACCGAATCGCCCGCCACGCCACGCCGGGACCGGGCAACTCCCTCCGGTCGTGGACGAGGGCCAAGAGTCCGCTCCGGGTCGCGCTGAACTACGTCGTCATCGTCCTCGCGCGCATCTCGCCGAGCCTGAAACTGAAGAGTCTCCTCCTGCGCTCCATCGGCGTCACCGTCGGCGAGGGCGTCTCGTGGGGGTTGGAATCGACGCCCGACGTGTTCTGGCCCGAACTCGTCACGGTCGAGGACCACGCCATCGTGGGCTACGACGCGACGATTCTCTGCCACGAGTTCCTGCAGGACGAGTACCGAACCGGCGAGGTCCGCATCGGCGAGCGCGCGATGATCGGCGCGGGAGCGGTCATCCTGCCGGGCGTCGAAATCGGCGAGGGGGCCAGCGTGGCCGCCAACTCGCTGGTCACCCAAGACGTGCCGCCCGGCGCGACCGTGGCCGGAGTCCCGGCCGAACCGATGGGGAGCGACGAGTCGCCGGACTGAGGTTCAGACGCGACCGAGCGCGACTCTTCTGACGGCGTACTCCCCGAGCGCGACGAGACCGGTCAGACCGACCAACAGCGGACCAAAGAGGAGGACGTACAAGCCGAGGGGGTCGGACTCGCCTCGGACGCTCAGAAACGGCGGGAGAATCAGCACCGTCACGGCGAACAGCGCCGCGAGCGGCGCGACGAGTCGCCAGCGAGCGACGCAGTAGTACGGAATCGCGGCCTGCGCGCCGAGGACGACGAGCGCGGCCACCGTCCAAGCGAGGAAGGTACCCGCGTCTGCGGCCATCCCCGCGACGAAGGCGTCGGTGGCGACTCTGGCACCGGCCCACGCCGCGAAACAGGTAATCGCGTAGGCGAGGCCGCCGCCCAGTGCGAACGCTCGCCGTTCGGTGAGACGGTCTCTGAAGAGGTACGGGAGCGCGACGAAGAGACCCGCAACGAGCGTCGAGACGCCGATGTTCAGCGCGTCGCTTCCCAACACGGGGTCGGGGGAACCGGGCATCGACTCACTCCCTGATGCGGACGATGCCCTGCTCGAAGACCCGGCTGTTCGGGATGATGTACTCCTCGCCGTCGTTCTCGATGCGCGTGACGAACACGTCCACCTCTTGGACGATGCCGCGGTCGTCGCCGACCCGAACTTCGTCGCCGATGCCGTAGGGCTGGTTCAACAGGAGGTAGACCCCTGCCGCCGACGAGCGCAGGAGGTCCCAGAACGCCACCGCGCCGAAGAGGATGACCGCGAAGACGTAGGCCGCCAGCAGGATGAGCAACGCCCCGATGGCGACGCGCAGTTGCCCCAGCGCGACCAGCGCGGCCAGATAGACGATGGTGTACTTGACCAGTCGCGGGAGGAGACCGACCTCGGGGAGTTTGACCGACCGCAGGCGCTCGCCGACGACGAGTTCGGCCTTGTCGGCCACGACGAACCCGACGATAAAGACGAGGATGGCGATGAACAGGTCGGGGATGAAGCTCAGCGCCCCGGCCCAGAACAGTTGGGCGTTCAGGAGTTCGGCGAAGTTGAGCGCGATGAGGACCGCGACGCCGTAGATGAACCACGAACTCAGCCGCGAGACCAGCGCCACGGTGTCGGTCCCGAGACTCTGGGCGGTTCGCTCAAAGGGAGTGCGCGCCACCGCCTCGGGCACCCCTGCGGCGGTCAGGAGACGCTGGTTCAGTCGCCCGACGACGTAGCCGACTACGAGACCGACGGCGAGGATGAGCAGGGCCAGCACGTACTGGAACTCGTCTCTGAGAAGCGTCTCCAACTGGACCTGCAACACCACCATCAGTACTCCTCCGGGTCGAGTTCGAGGACCAGTTCACCGCCCTTGAACGCCCGTACGAGGCCGTCGCTCTCCGAGAGGACGATGGCCGTCGCGTTGGTCTCGCGGGTGACGGCACCGGCGGCCATGTGTCGCGCGCCGAGGCCCTTGGGGATGTCCACGCCTTCGGCGGAGGGTTCGAGATAGCGATAGGCGGAGACGATTTTGCCCGCGTCGGAGATGACGAACGCGCCGTCGAGGCGGGAGAACTCCTTGAGCATCACGTTCACGATGGGGTCGCCGACGTGGACGTGGGACTTCTCGAAGGGGTTGTAACTGAGCGGCCGGGACTTGTTCATCACCTTCCCGGCGTCGCCGACGACGAACAGCGCGCCGACGGGTTTGCCCTTCTGGCCCTTCTTGCCGAGTTCGATGGCGACCTCGAACACGTCGCGGATGACGCCGGGGTCGCCCCGCGAGTTGGCGAACAGGTCGTAGACGCCCGAGTGGATGGAGTCGCTGGCCCGTGCGCGGGTCACCGTGTCGGTGCCCTCGTCGAACATGCTGACCGCACAGACTACCACGTCGCCGTCCTCGACGACGCCCTGCTCCATTCCGCCTTCGATACCGAACCGGATGCGCTCGCGCACGTCGTCGAACTCCAAGGGCAACTCCACGAACGAGTCGGCCCCGACCGAGTTCTCCGGACCGACGACGACGAGTTCCACCTCCTCGTTCAACTCCGCGTACCGGTCGTAGTAGGACCCGCTGGGCGAAAACAGAAAGACGGCGTCGGCGTCCTCCGTCACGTCCCCCAAGAGTTCGTTCAGGTCAGCCATTACCCGAAACGACTCAGTGACCGGAGAAAAGGTTTGTGGGGGGATACGTACGTCGAGTGAAACGTCGCCGTCGGTCGCGGTCCCGACGACGACCCCGAATCGGCGCGACCGACGCCCGACTGATGCCAACGGTCGGAGGAGTCACCGCGTCTCGGTCTCGTCGTCCGACCGTCTCTCGTCGCCGTCGCCGGACGCCCGCTCGGGGTCCGCCGCGGTCACGACCGACTCGACGCTCCCCCCGAACGCGTCGGACTCGCGACGGTCCGAGTCGTCGTCGCTCGGCGAAGTCCGGAATCCGGCACCGAACAGCGCCAGCACGCCGAGCGCGTAGGTTCCCATCGCGACCGGCGGTAACTGGCCGACGTGGCCGGTCCACTCCGCGGTCCAGAACAGCACGACGCCCACGCCCGCGACGGCGGTACCAACGCCCGCGAGCGGTCTCGACCGGGCCGCGTCGGGACACCGGCCGAACAGCACGAGAAAGCCAGCGAGCAGCGAGAGGCCCCCGAGGAGAACCCCGAGTCGGAGCGCGGCCGACTTCGCGACCCCGAACCCCGCGACGAGACTGGCGGTCACGGCGACGAACCCGACGACCGCGACCAGACTCCCGACGAGGAGGGCGCTCGCACGAGCGACTGCTCGCCAGTAGTCCTCCTCGTGTTCTCCCCCGTCGGCCGACATATCTGGTTTGATATGTACGGATATGGGAAAAGTATGTCGGAGAGTTTCAGCGTTGATACTCTCGCTCCTCGGGTGTCGGTCCAGCTATTATTTCTGAGATTTAACTGCGGAATTAGTGAATGATAGACAATCACGCACAGTCGGTGGCGAGCGGGCGAACTCCTCGTCGTCGTGTTCATGGGAAAATGTGCGGGACCGGATTTGAACCGAAGTAAGACGGTCCGGGCGTGCGGCGCTTCGCGCCGTTCCGGGCGTGCGACTTGCAGGATTCAAACCTTTATCGAAGCCATGTTTCCGCTCACGAGTTGACGAGCAGACGAACTGCCCGTGGTCGTGTTCGCGGGAAAATGTGCGGGACCGGATTTGAACCGAAGCAAGACGGTCCGGGCGTGCGGCGCGTCGCGCCGTTCCGGGCGTGCGACTTGCAGGGTTCAAATCGGTCCTGCTCTTCGCTCACTTCGTTCGCTCATGCGCGGGACCGGATTTGAACCGGCGGACCCCTACGGGATAGCGTCCTAAGCGCTACGCCGTTGGCCTGGCTTGGCAACCCGCGCGCAGTTGGACGTTCCGGCGAGGGCGACAAGAACCTGTCGTTCTCTCGGGACCGCCCCGCTCGCGGCGAGACGCTTATGTGAGTCCGGTCGCAAGCCGTGGTCGTGTATCGGGCACGCGACCACGTGGAAAACGAGCGGTGGCTGGCCGAAATCGAGGAGTGCGCCGACCGACTCGGCCTCGACACGGCGGCGCGCTCGCGGGCGACCGACCTCTTTCTCTCGACGGTCTCGGAGTGGGACGCGCCGAGCGACCGGGACGCCGACTCCCGGCGCGCGGTCGTCGCGGCCAGCCTCTACGCCGGGTCGCTCATCGAGGGCGACCAGCGTTCGCAAGGCGAGGTCGCCGAGGCCGTCGGAGTCGCCCGACTGACTATCCAGCAACGCTGGAAGGACCTGCTGGAGGCGGCGGGTCTGCAACCGCCGTCGTGGTGATAGGGATTATCGTAGAACTGCGGAGATTTATCGGCCAGAATGCAGGTGCTGTCTCTCGATTACGCTGAACTCTGTAGCGAGACTCTATGACTTGCTACGATAATCCCTATGAGTTCTCGTCGGACGAGCCACGGTCCCGACCGTTCCGCGACAATTCGGCGATTACGCGCTTTCAGTCCGGACCTAGGGCCGAGTATCCCCGCGTTCGCCGCTTGAACGATTGACACGCTCTTCCCGCCGAGGAGCGTCCGTCCGAGCGGAGATTCATGACACGCAAGACAACAGTCCTCGCTATCGCCGCGCTGATGGTCGTCGGCTCCTCGGCCGCACTCGCGGTCGGGGCCAGTCCGGCCGCGACCGACGAGAGACCGCTCGCACAGGAGACTGAGACGACGACAGGCAACGAGACGGGCGAGACGACGACCGCCGACGAGACGATGGGCGAGACGACGACCGCGGCGGGACAACTCGGGGCGGGGGTACAGGTCACGTTCCTCAACCAGAGCGCGGGAGTCACGTTCACCGACATGGAGCCGAACAAGACGACGGTGACTATCGAGCGCGTCGTCGTCCCCGAGGGCGGCTTCCTCGTCGTCCACGAAGCTCAGAACGTGACCGGCGAGTACGCCACCGAAGGTGAGGTTGAGGTCGGTGCAGTGGTCGGCAACTCGACGTACCTCGAACCCGGTGCCCACAGTAACGTGGTCGTCGAGTTGAACGAGAGCATCGACACCACCCAGACGCTCGTCGCGATGCCCCACCGCGACACGAACGACAACCAGCAGTACGAGTTCCCCGAGGCGGACGCGCCCTACACGATGGACGGTTCGGCGGTCATCGACAACGCGCTCGTCATCGTGGACTACGACGTTATCGACGCGACGTTCGGTGACGAGGAGAACCGGACGACGACCGAAGCCTGAACGCGGTTCGATTCGGACCGACTCTTTTTCGGCGCGGCGCTCCGGGAGTCAGCCCAACAGGTCGAGCGCGACGCCGAGGACCGCGAAGATCGCTCCCGAGACGATGGCGATGGCGGCCCACGCCGGTATCGAGAAGTCGTCCGGTTCGCCCGTGAGAAGGGTGTACATCGAGGCGACTGCCATCAGGCCGCCAGCGAGGAGCGGTACGACCGAAAGGCCCACGCCCTCGGCGCTCACGGACGCGAGTCCGTCCGCGACGAACGCGACGCCCATGACCGCCAGCGACCCGTGATAGACTGTGAATCGTCGCACGATTGTCTCCAATGACGAACGGCGAGAAAAAACCGCTTTCGGTGACACCTCGCGGCGCCTCAAGGTTTAATCGTTCGCCGAACGGGGATTCGGTATGGCAATCGAGGAGCGCGAGCGAACGCGGAGCGACGCCGACCGACCGTGGAGCCACGAGCAGGCCGTCGTCGGCGACGTGCGCCTGCACTACGTCGCCGCGGGCGACGACGAGGACCCGCTCGTCGTCCTGCTCCACGGCTTCCCCGAGTTCTGGTACTCGTGGCGCGAGCAGATTCCCGCGCTCGCCGACGCGGGCTACCGGGTCGTCGCGCCAGACATGCGGGGGTACAACCTGTCGGAGAAACCGCCGGGACTCGACAGCTACCGGATGGAGGAGTTGGTCGGTGACGTAGTGAACCTCATCGACCACTTCGGCCGCGACGAGGCCACCGTGGTCGGCCACGACTGGGGCGGCGCGATAGCGTGGGAGACCGCGATTCGCCGCCCCGAGCGCGTCGCCCGCCTCGCGGTCCTCAACGCGCCCCATCCAGAGCGGTTCCGCGAGGAACTCCGGTCCAACCCCGAGCAGTGGCGGCGCTCGTGGTACATGCTCTGGTTTCAGGTGCCCGCGCTCCCGGAGAAACTCCTCGGCGCGCGAAACGCCTTCGGCGTGGGGCGACTCCTCGAAGAGAGCGCGAACCCCGGCACGTTCGGCGACGACGACCTCCGGCGCTATCGGGAGGCCGCCGCCAGACCCGGCGCGCTCGGGGCGGCGATACACTACTACCGGGCGCTGTTCCGCCAGCAGTTGGGCGAGCAAGCGCGCCGACTTGTCGGCCGGGCCGAACCCCAGCGCCGCCTCCGGGTGCCGACCCTGCTCATCTGGGGCGAGGAGGACGTGGCGCTCGGCACCGAACTGACCGAGGGACTGAACGACTACGTCTCGGACGTGCGCGTAGAGCGCCTGCCCGGCGCGAGCCACTGGGTCCAGAACGACCGTCCGGAGCGCGTCAACGACCTGCTGGTCGAGTTCTGCGGGGAGACGGAGTAACAGTCACTCGCGCTCCTCGTTCGGCAGGCGGACCAACTCCTCGGGGTTCTGGAAGGCGTAGAGGACGAGAGACCCCTCCAGTCGCTGGTTCTTCAGGAGGCCCTTGGCCTCGCCGCGGTCCATCTCGCCGATTATCTCGACGGCGGTCAGCAGGTCGGCCTGCGAGACCCCGAGGTCGCTCCGGTCTACTTCGACGCCATCGGGCGCTTTCACGCTTTCGAGCATCACGTCCACGTAGTCCGCGAGGTCCCTCGTCTCGGCGAGTCGCTCGTGCCACGAGGGCGGGTAGACGCTGACGTTCCCGCCGATTCGATAGAGTCGGTCGCCGGGTTGCCACGACCGGGCGTCGGTGAGGCGGTCGTCCAGCGAGGTGTCGAACCGCTCGCGGTCGTACTCCAGTTCGTCGGCGTACGCCTCCACGAGGTCCCGTGGCACGCCCGGTCCCTCGACCGGGTGGTGGCGTTCGAGGTACTCCACGAGTTCCCGCGCGGTAAAGTACTCGTCGTGGTGGGACAACTCGTTAGCGAGGTCCGTATCGACCGATACCATGGATGGACTGGGACAGCGACGAGGAAAAACGCCGCGTAAGATTTCCGAACGTCGGGTCTGGAAACCAACTGCTCTCGTCGCTCCCGCGGGCCGACCTCTCCTCGACGAGGTGCGGGCGGCACCCCCGACCTCACTCCTCGCCGAGATGCGGACGGTACGGCCGGACCCACGCGGGGAGTTCACAGTCCAGCATCTCGGCCCGGCGCTCTATCGACGGGTGGGTCGCGAACGCGGCGAACCACCGCGACCGGTCGGCGGTCCACGGAATCGGCCCGGTCACGTCCTCGTCGTTGTCGCCGGTCGCCACCGCCGCGATGCGGTAGAGGGCTTCGGTCAGGTCGGCCGAGGAGACGAGTTCGGCGGCGTAGGCGTCCGCGCGATGCTCCTCCAGACGGTTGGCGTAGCGGCTCGCGGCCAGCGCCAGCGGTTCCGCGCCGAGACCGAGCGCGTACCGGACCGCCGCGGCCCGCCGGTCCGAGGAGTACGCCAACGCCAGAAACAGCGCGCTCCCGGCGGTGGCGACGGTCGGCCCGCGCCCCGCCAACGCGAGGGTCCAGAACGCGCCGAAGCCGACGACGTGAGGCAGGTAGAGCCGAATCGCGTCGGTCGAGAGGTCCCGCCCGAGGTGGCCGAGTTCGTGGGCGAAGACGGCCGCCATCCCGGTCGGGCCGACGACGGTCGGCAGGCGCGGGTCCACCGCCAGCAGGGGGTCGCCGTCGTCGTAACCGACCTTCGCGCCCGGCGCGTCCATCCGGACGACGACCACCTTCGGAACCGGCCGCCCCGCCCGCTCGCAGACCGCCAACAGCGCGCGCTGGATTTCCGGCGCGTCGCTCAGCCGAGGGTGGCCCGACGCTCGCAGGTTCTCCTCGATTTCGAACCGCCCGCCAGAGCGCCACGCCTGCAGGGAGACGTAGCAGAGAAAGAACGCGCCCGCCGCGACGTAGAGCGGGGGTGCGCCGGTCCGGACGAGTTGGAAGATGGCGACCCCGGCCGCGACGACGAGCGCCAGCGTGACCGCCCACACGCGGAGCGCGAGGGAGAACTCCGACACTCCATCCGGCGAGGGCTTCATGCCGACGAGCGCGAACGCCGCGAGGAAAAGCGTTGCTCTCGCTCGCGGCCGGGTTACGTCGCGGGCGGTCTCACTTCGCGGTACTCACTATCTTCACCACGTCGCCCTCCTCTAACTCGTACTGGTCGCTGATTTCGCGGTTCGTCTTCCCGTTGACGGCGTGGAGGTAGCCGTCGCCGATGTCGCTGTGGACCGCGTAGGCCAAGTCCTTTGGCGTCGAACCGCGCGGCAAGAGGAAGGCGTCGGGCAGGACGTTGCCCTTCGCGTCGGTCCACTTGGTCTCGTTCTGGACCGGGAAGGCGGTGATCTGGTCCAGCAGGTCGTAGACCGCGTGGTCGAGGGCGTCTTGCACGCCCGTCCCGCCCCACTCGGCCATGACCTCCCGAATCTGGTCGAGTCCGGCCTGCTGGTCGTCGCTCAGGTCGCCCAGAATCTCGAAGTCCTCGTCGCCGGGGTCGTAGGCGACGGCTCCGGCCTGCTCGGCCTGTCGGAGCGCCAGTTCGCCCTCGGCGGTCGCGGGAATCACGGGCTTGCCGGTCTCTTTGAGGCGCTCGATGTTCTCGGCCGGAGCCACGTCGGCTTTGTTCGCAACGAGAATGATGGGCTTCGTCCGCGCACGCACGTCGCGGGCGAGGGCCTCCCGATGCTCGTCGGTCCACTGAATCGGGTCCTCGGGGTAGTCCAACTCCCGCAGGCTGGCGGCCACGTCGGCCTCGCTCGCGCCGAATCCCGTCAACATGTCCGCGAGGGCTTCGTCCACATCGAAGTCGGGCGACCGGGACTTGCGCTCGACGCTCTCCCAGTTGCGCTCGACGATGCTGGCGAGCCACTGGTCTAACTGCTCTTCGATGAAATCGACCTCCTCCACCGGGTCGTAGGTGCCGATTTCGACCGGTTCGCCCTCCTCGTTGGTGCCGCCGGAGGCGTCCACGACGTTGACGATGGCGTCGGCATTCGTCAACTCGTCCAGAAACTGATTGCCGAGTCCGCGGCCCTCGTGTGCGCCCGGCACGAGTCCGGCCACGTCCAGCAGTTCGATGGGGACGTATCGTTTGCCGTCGTGACAGTCCTCGTCGCCGCATCGCTCGTCGCGTTCGAGGCAGGGACAGTCGGTCCGGACGTGGCTGACGCCGCGGTTCGCGTCGATGGTCGTGAACGGGTAGTTCGCCACGTCCACGTCGGCCATCGTCGCGGCCTTGTAGAAGGTGGACTTGCCCGCGTTGGGCTTGCCCGCGAGTGCGATGGAAATCATGAGGGAAGCTACCGGCGTCCGGGAAAAGCCCCTTTCGGTTCCGCGAGTCTCGAGGAGTCCCCTGCGACTCCTCAGAACGCGCCGAGACTCGACTGGAGCTGTCGCTCGCTCTCGTCGTCGCCGACCTCGTAGCCGACCAGATTCCGCAGGTCCACCGCGTAGGTCGTCCCGCCCCGAGCGAGGACCAGCACGCGGCCCTGCACGCCGACGATTTCGCCGGTGGCCATCGTCTCGGCGACCGGTCGGGCCGAGAGGTCCAGTCCGTAGTCGAACTCGAACGTCTCGGCCGGGTCGAACTCCGCGAGGGCGTCGCGCCACGCCGCCTCGTCCACCGCCCTGTGAAGCCCCGAAATCTTGTCGGGGACGCGCACGCGGTCGGTGAACTCGTCGGCCAACTGGGACTCGATTTCGCGGGCGATGCGGCCGTTTTCGACGGTCCGGAGGAGTGCCGCGCGGTCGGCACCCTGCTCGCGCAGACGCGTGGGGAGTCGCCACGCCTTGGTCACGCCGACCTTGAACGTCGCGGGCGCGAACGCCGCCAGATAGATGGCGTGGTCGTCGTAGCAGTCCATCTCGTCTTTGAGACAGCTTCCGGTACACCGCGCGCAGACCCACGTGCTGGTGTGCTGGTCGCAGTAGGGCGCGGCCGCGTTCGCACAGTCGTAGTGGGTCGAACCGTCGAGCGCGCCCGCACACCGACGGTCGCCGAGCGCGTAGCCGAGTTCGCGGCCGGGGTCGAGTCGCTCGCGGTGAACGCCGTCGGCGTCGGCGAGGAGCAACGCGGCGCGCGTGGGCCGTTCGTCCGCTCCGGTCTCGCCGCTCGCGGTGGAGGAGTCGGCCTCGTCGCTCTCGCCTGCACTCGCCGCGCGCTCCGTGTCGTAACCGACGATTTGCACGTCGCCAGCTACGAGTTCAGTTCCTAAAGACGTGCGGATCGGTCGCCTCTACTTCGTTGCTCGACCTACTTATTAAGATAGGGAACTATTGGGTGGTGAAATTACTCTAGAATCCTAAGAAAAATTCATTAACTATGGCAGTTATTTACACATTTAATGGTAGCAAATGACAATGGTATGTCTCGGCGTAACGTATTGAAAGGTGTCGGTGCGTCCGTCGCGACTGCTGGCGTAGCGAGCGGTCTCGCGGCGGCCGACCCGACCGAAAAAGTCGAAGTCAACGTCGGCTTCGCGTCCGAGCGCGGCCGGAAGGCGGCGCTCAGCCAATCCGACGAGACGGTCCGGAAGTTCGACTCCATCGACGTGCTGACGCTCCGACTGCCCAAGCGGGCGGCGACGGCGCTGGAGAAGAACCCGAACATCCGGTACGTCGAGGAGAACGGCACGATGGAGGCGCTGGCCCAGACCCTGCCGTGGGGCGTCGACCGCGTGGACGCGGAGGTCGCACACGCGAACGGCGAGACGGGCAGTGGTGCCGACATCGCTATCATCGACACGGGCATCGACGACGACCACCCCGACCTGCAGGGCAACCTCGGAACCGGGAAGGCGTTCGTCTCCTGTGGCAACGGCGGCTACTTTGGTAACTGCGGGTATTCGGGCAACAGCAACGCCTGTAACGACCCGTGGTCCGACGACAACGACCACGGCACCCACTGTGCCGGTATCGCCGACGCCGTGAACAACAGCGAGGGCGTCAAGGGCGTCTCGACCGAGGCGACGCTCCACGCGGTCAAGGTGCTGGACTGTTCGGGGAGCGGGTCGTTCTCGGACATCGCGGCGGGTATCGAGTACGTCGCCAACCAAGGCTGGGATGTCGCTTCCCTGAGCCTCGGCGGGAGTTCCGGTTCGTCGGCGCTCAAGGACGCGGTGGAGTACGCGCAGGGACAGGGCGTCTTGCTGGTCGCGGCCGCGGGCAACGACGGCTCCTGTACCGACTGTGTCGGCTACCCCGCCGCCTACGACGAAGTGATGGCGGTCAGTTCGACCAACAGCAACGACGAACTGTCGAGTTTCTCCTCGCAGGGTCCGCAAGTGGAAATCGCCGCGCCCGGTTCCGACATCTACTCGACGGTGCCCGGCGGCTACGACACGTTCTCGGGCACGTCGATGGCCTGCCCGCACGTCTCGGGCGCTGGCGGACAGCTCATGGCCAACGGCGCGAGCAACGGCAACGCTCGCAGTCAGCTGAAGTCCACCGCCGAGAACATCAATCTGGGAAGCAACGAGTCGGGGTCGGGCCTCCTCGACGTGGCCGCCGCGCTCGGTCTCGACTCCAGCGACAGCACGTAGCGACTCGGCGACCGTCACGGCTCCTTGTTTTTTCGTACTCGTCCGGTAGCGTCACCGAGAGTGGAACGCGTCCCGCGTTCGAGGCCGCCCTCCTCGCCTCCGGCGAGACGAGAACTCCCGGCCGGAATCGGCGGGTCGGTCGTCGGTTTCGGTGTTTCGACGGGCGATCCGGTATTCTGCCGGACGAAAACGCCATAACCGCCGTAATCATATATTTTAGAATTTATTTCTTATTTGAGTTCTAGAAACTTTATTACCTGCTGTGTGTATTTTACACATGCCATGCGAGGTAAAGACAATGGTATTTCGAGGCGGAACGTCCTCAAGATGGCCGGTGCGTCCGTCGCAACGGCGGCAGGAAGCGGACTCGCGGCGGCGAAACCCGACGACACCGTCGAGGTCAACGTCGGCTTCGCGTCCGAGAAGGGCCGACAGGTGGCCCTCGGAAAGGCAGACGAGACGGTCCGGAAGTTCGACTCCATCGACGTGCTGACGCTCCGACTGCCCAAGCGGGCGGCGACGGCGCTGGAGAAGAACCCGAACGTCCGCTACGTCGAGGAGAACGGCACGATGGAGGCGCTCGCCGAGACCCTGCCGTGGGGCCAACAGCGTATCGACTCCGACGTGGTCTACAGCAACGGCGAACTGGGCGCTGGCGCGGACGTGGCCATCCTCGACACGGGCATCGACGACGACCACCCCGACCTGACCGACCGGCTCGGTACGGGGAAGGCGTTCGTCAGCTGTAACACCCAAGGCGGCTGTCGCTTCGGTGCCAAGCCCGCGGACAACACGTGCAACTACTCGTGGACCGACGACAACAACCACGGTACCCACTGCGCCGGAATCGCGGCAGGCGACGACAACAGTCAGGGCATCGTCGGTGCCGCGCCCGACGCGACGCTCCACGCGGTGAAGGTGCTGGGTAAGTGTGGCAGCGGTTCGTTCTCGGACATCGCGGCCGGTGTCGAGTACGTCGCCGACCAAGGCTGGGACGTGGCTTCGATGAGCCTCGGGGCCAGTTCCGGTTCGTCGGCGCTCCGCGACGCGGTGCAGTACGCGACGAACAACGGCGTCTTCGTCGTCGCGGCCGCGGGTAACGACGGACCGTGTTCCGACTGCGTGGGCTACCCCGCCGCCTACCCCGAAGTCATGGCTGTGGGTTCGACCGCGAGCGACGACACGCTCTCGGACTTCTCCAGCACGGGGCCGGAAGTCGATATCGCCGCGCCCGGTAGCGACATCTACTCGACGGTCGCCAACGGCGGGTACGACACCTACTCCGGCACGTCGATGGCGACACCGCACGTCGCGGGCGTCGCGGGTCAACTCGCCGCGAACGGCACGACCGGCAGCGACATCCGTTCGACGCTGGCCAACTCCGCGGAGAACATCGGTCTCGCCAGCAACGAGTCGGGTGCCGGTCTGCTCGACGCCGCGGCCGCGCTCGGCTACGACTCCAGCGACGACACCTGAGGGACGGCTCCTCGCGGGCTCGCTTCGAGGAACCGTTCGATTCCTTCTTTCGACTCGGGCCGTCGATTCTTCCGTCCGAGTCCCGAGTTTCCCACGGACCGACAGGAGACGGCGAGGAGGTCCGAGAAGTGCCGAAGCCCAGTCTGAACTCGTCTCCTTCCGGCTCGCTGGCGCGCCATCGCCATTATATTTACAGTATCTAGAACTAGAATAAAACTTTATTACGAGATAGCACCACTAACAAATTGCAATGCTTGGTAACGACAATGGCGTTTCGCGACGTAGCGTACTGAAAACGGCGGGCGGTTCGCTCGCGGCGATGGGCGCGACCGGCCTCGCGGCGGCCAAGCCCGACGACAAGGTCGAAATCAACGTCGGCTTCAAGTCCGAGAAGGGCAAGCAGATGGCCCTCTCGCAGGCCAACGATGTCGTCCGGAAGTTCGACTCCCTCGACATCGTGACCATTCAGGCCCCGAAGAAGGCCGCGACGGCGCTCGACCAGAGCCCGAACATCCGCTTCGTCGAGGAGAACGGCCGGATGCAGGCGCTGGCCCAGACCCTGCCGTGGGGCATCGACCGCGTGGACGCCGACAACGTGGCCGCCAGCGGTAGCGGTGCCGACGTGGCCATCATCGACACTGGTATCGACGGCAACCACCCCGACCTCGAAGCCAACCTCGGCGCTGGCGCGCAAGCGGTCGCGTGTAGCTCCTACTCCGCGGAGTGTACCTACAGTTGGGGCGACGACAACGGCCACGGGACCCACTGTGCCGGTACCGCGGGTGCAGTTGACAACTACGAGGGCGTCGTCGGCGTCGGCGACGGAATCACGCTCCACGCCGTGAAGGTCCTCGGTTCCAGCGGCGGTGGCTCCTACTCGGACATCGCGGCGGGTATCGAGTACGTCGCCGACCAAGGCTGGGAGGTCGGTTCGCTCTCGCTCGGTGGCAGCGCGTCCAGTACGGTCCGCAGTGCCGTGCAGTACGCCGACGACCGCGGCGTCACGCTCGTCGCGGCCGCCGGGAACTCCGGTCCGTGTACCGACTGTGTCGGCTACCCCGCCGCCTACCCCGAGACCATCGCGGTCTCCTCGACCAACGACTACGACGGCCTGTCGAGTTTCTCCTCGACCGGTCCCGAGGTGGACATCGCCGCGCCCGGTTCCGACATCTACTCGACGTACGTCGGCGGCGGCTACCAGACCCTCTCGGGAACCTCGATGGCCTGCCCGCACGTCGCCGGTGCCGCGGGCATCCTGCGCTCGCAGGGCCTCTCGAACGCCCAGACGAAGAGCCGACTCCTGAACACCGCCGAGAACATCGGTCTGGGCTCCAACGAGTCCGGTGCGGGTCTCCTCGACGTGGAAGCCGCGGTTCAGTAAACCGTCGGGTTCGACGTAGGGACTGCTTCGCCGCGTCGCAGCGAACGCGAGCCACCCTATCGCGTCTCGTCACCCACCCACCCGCTTCCGGTGGCTCGTCACCCGCGACCGACTTGCGTTTCGTCATCGGGTTTTCCTCCCGAAGTCGAGCGGTCCCCCGTCGCGGACTCGGATTCTCGCCGGTCTCGGACCACCGGTTCCGGACCACCACCGTTCCCCGTCCGCCGCGGGTTCCGCTTTGGCGAGTCCGCCCGCCCCGCTTCTTTCGAGTGAGCGACCGAACAGTCGTGGGGTTCGTCCCAAGGATTTTATTTCATAGATTCTAGATACAAATTTTTGTGCTTTAGGCCTGTACTTGCTGACGATGTTCGACGAAGAGACCATCACGCGACGCACCGTTCTCAAGACGACCGGCGGGTCGCTCCTCGCCGTCGGCGCTGGCGGCCTCGCGGGGGCGTCCCCCGACGAGGAGGTCCGGGTCAACGTCGGGTTCGACTCCGGCCGCGGTCGGTCGGCGGCGCTCGACGCGGCCGACGAGGTGGTTCGGGAGTTCACCTTCGACGCCGCGACGCTCCGGCTACCCAAGCGGGCGGCCACCGCGCTCGCCGAACGCGATAGCGTGCGCTACGTCGAGCGCGACGGCACCGCGCGGGCGCTCTCGACCACGTGGGGCTACGACCGCATCGACGCCGACGTGGCAAACATCAACGGCTACACCGGTGCGGGTGCCGACGTGGCCGTCATCGACACGGGCCTGCCCTGCGACGACCCCTGCCTGCCGAACGTGGGCAGTGGCAAGGCGTTCGTGGACTGTTCGAGCGACTGCTGTGCGCCGTGGGACGACGACAACGGCCACGGAACCCAAGTCGCGGGCGTCATCGGTGCCGACGAGTCCTGTAGCTGTACGACCGGCATCGCACCCGACGCGACGCTCCACGCGGTCAAAGTGCTGAACGACTACGGCGCGGGGTCGTACTCCGACATCGCGGCGGGCGTCGAGTACGTCGCCCGGCAGGGCTGGGACGTGGGCAACCTCAGCCTCGGCGGGAGTTCGGGCTCCTCGGTCCTGAAAGACGCCGTGGAGTACGCGACGAACAACGGCGTCCTGCTGGTCGGCGCGGCGGGCGGGTCGGGTCCCTGCACGAGTTGCGTGGGTTACCCCGCGGCGTATCCGGAAGTCGTCGCGGTCAGCGCGACCAACCGGAACGACGAACTCGCCTCCTTCTCCAGTCGCGGCCCCGAAATCGAACTCGCCGCGCCCGGTTCCGACATCACGACCGTCGGCTCGGGCGGATGTGCAACTCTCTCGGGCACGTCGTACGCCACGGCCCACGCGTCGGGGGTCGCCGCGCTCGTGATGGCGCAAGGCTACACCAACTCCGGCGCTCGCACCCGACTCCAGAATACCGCCGAGGACCTCGGTCTGCCGAGCGACGAACAGGGCTCCGGTCTCGTGGACGCCGCGGCCGCGGTCGGACTGAATTCGAGCGACGACTGACGGCGCTCTATTCAATTTATTAATTAAAATAACTAGATTACATTTTTAATAAATATAGTGTCGAAGATATATCCATGCCATTCGATAACGGCGTTTCCAGACGAAGCGTGCTTCGAGTGACCGGCGGTTCGCTGGCGGGTCTCGGGGCGAGCGGTCCCGCCGCGGGCGACGCTCCCCAGCGCGTCGAAGTGAACGTCGGGTTCGCGGGTCAGAGCGGTCGGTCTGCCGCGCTCGGTGCCGCCGACCGTGTGGTCCGGAAGTTCGACTCGCTCGACATCGTGACCGTCGAGGTGCCCGAGCGCGCCGCCGAGGAGCTAGCCGACCGACCCGACGTGCGCTACGTCGAGGAGAACGGTCGGATGGAGGCGCTCGCTCAGAGCCTGTCGTGGGGCCACGACCGAATCGACGCCGAGCGCGCGCACGGTTGCGCGCAGGGCGCTGGCGCGGACGTGGCCATCCTCGACACGGGTATCGACGGCAATCACCCCGACCTCGAAGCCAACCTCGGTGCTGGCGGGTACGCCGTCCAGTGTAGCTCCTACTCCGCGGAGTGTACCTACGACTGGGGCGACGACAACGGCCACGGGACCCACTGCGCTGGCATCGTCGGCGCGGTGGACAACGGTCGGGGCATCCTCGGCGTCGCGCCGAAGGCGACGCTCCACTCGGTGAAGGTCCTCGGAGCGAACGGCGGCGGGTCGTACTCCGACATCGCCTCGGGCATCGAGTACGTCGCCGACCAAGGCTGGGACGTGGCGAACCTGAGCCTCGGCGGGAGCGCGTCCAGCGCGGTCGAAGACGCCTGCCGATACGCCTACGACAACGGCGTCCTGCTCGTCGCGGCCGCCGGGAACTCCGGCCCCTGTTCGGACTGCGTGGGCTACCCCGCCGCTTACGACGAGTGCGTCGCGGTGTCGGCGACCACGAGGAGCGACAGTCTGTCGACGTTCTCCTCGACTGGACCGGAGATCGAAATCGCCGCACCGGGGAGCGACATCTACTCGACGTACGTCGGCGGCGGCTACCGCTCGCTGTCGGGGACTTCGATGGCGGCCCCGCTCGTCAGCGGCGTCGGGGCGCTCCTGATGGGCGACCCGAACAACTACTCGAACACGAAGGCCCGGAACATCCTCTGTCAGACGGCCCAGCCCATCGGGCTCTCCGGCAACCAGTCGGGCTGTGGCCTCGTGGACGCCGAAGCGGCGGCCTGCTACTAGCACGAAAAGTTTTCACCACTCCGCGACGCAGTAGAAAGTATGACGCTCCAGAGTTCCGTGGACACGACCGTCGAGTCCGACCGCGTGGTCTTCGAGTACACCGTCGAGAACGCGAGCGACGCGCCCGAGGAGGTCCAGTTCCGGAGTTCCCTGCTCGCGGACTTCGCCCTCCTCGACGGCGACGACGAGGTCTGGCGGGCCAGCGACGGCCAGATGTTCGCCCAGATGATTCAAAACGAGACGTTCGGCGCGGGCGAGACCCGGACGTTCACCGACGAGTGGGACGACCCCGACCCCGGCGACTACACCGTCGTCGCCACACTGAACGCGATGGGCGACGACGCCGAGGCCCGGACCGACTTCTCGGTGTGAGCGGGGTTTTCGCCGCTCGGTCGCGGACTCGACTGCCGTCCGAGCGTAATTCCGAAACCCCCTAACCCGCCGACCGCCCACGCCCTGACATGCAAGGCGAACCCGAAGTGGCGGTCCTCCGCCTCGGTCACCGGCCGGGCCGCGACGAGCGCATGACGACCCACGTCGGCCTGACCGCGCGGGCGCTGGGGGCCGACCGCGCGATTCTGGCGGGCGACGCGAGCAAGTCGCAAGGGACCGTCGAGGACATCACCGACCGCTTCGGCGGCCCATTCGACGTGGAGTTGACCGACAGTCCGAAGGCGGTCATCCGCGACTGGCCGGGGCAGGTCGTTCACCTGACGATGTACGGCGAGCGCGTCCAAGACGTGGAAGACGAGATTCGGGCGGCGCACCGCGGCGCGGACGACGACACCGAGGAGGACGCCAGCGAAGGCGACCCGATTCTGGCGGTCGTCGGCTCGCAGAAGGTCTCGTTCGACGTGTACGAGGAGGCCGACTACAACGTCGGCGTGACCAACCAACCCCACTCGGAGGTCGCCGGACTCGCGGTGTTCTTGGACCGCCTGTTCGAGGGCCGGGAACTGGAACGGGAGTGGAGCGACGCGGACCAGACCGTCGTGCCGAAAGCGACCGGGAAGAAAGTGGTTCCGGCGGACGAGGAGTAAGACCACGCTGAGGCTCCTCCATATTTGTTTGAGGTGCCTCTAGCGTTCTTTGAAGCAGGTATATATTTCTTTTCATGGGGGAAAGAAACGGGGCGGTAACGGCAGGTTCGAGCGATGGCGTCGCCCGCACCGCGACCACGACCGCACAGCACCGTAACCGCACTGCGACCGCACAGCGGACTCTCGCCGACACACAGGAGTCTGCCGCACAGCGCCGCGACCGCCCCGCACCGCGACCGCACCTCGTCCTCCCCAACCGATTGCGCTTCTCACTCCGTTGCGATGTCTGCGAACGCGGTTCGCAGATCAGCGAGACGCTTCGCGTCTCGCAAGCCTCATCCCTCGCGCGGACGGGCGCGCCACGGAGGGCGCGCCAGCGCGCGCCGAGGAGGTGGTCGAGTCATGCGCGCACGCTCCCGGCGTATCGAGAAGCGACTCCGACCTGACTGCCGAATCGACCGCCCGGACGACGAAATGATGGCCAGTGGGAACGTTCGCGCCGTAGCGGCCTCGACGCTCGCCAACCGCCGGACGCCCCGAGACTGCGAGACGGCACCGGACCGCGGTTCGGGGCCGAACGGTCGCTCCGATGGTTTTAAACGCTCCAACGCCCCAGTACACCATAATGGCTTTTGAGGACTTACTGGAGGACCCAGTAATTCAGAAATATCTTCACGAGTTGGTCGGTCCGAAGGGAATGCCCGTCGCCGCGGCCCCGCCGGACGGCGAGGTCACCGACGAGGAGCTAGCCGAGGAGCTAGACCTCGAACTCAACGACGTTCGGCGCGCGCTGTTCATCCTCTACGAGAACGACCTCGCCACCTATCGCCGCCTGCGTGACGAGGACTCGGGATGGCTCACCTACCTCTGGACGTTCCAGTACGACAACATCCCGGACAACCTCGAAGAGGAGATGCACCGCCTGCTCGACGCGCTCGAACAGCGCGAGGACTACGAGCGCCAACACGAGTTCTACCTGTGTGAGGTCTGTTCGATTCGCTTCGAGTTCGGCGAGGCGATGGACTTCGGCTTCGAGTGTCCCGAGTGCGGCTCGCCGCTCGAATCCATGGAGAACAGCCGGCTCATCGACTCGATGGAGCAGCGACTCGAAGACCTCCGCGAGGAACTCAACGTCGAGAAACTCGAAGAGGCCGAGGCATAGATGGTCGTACTCGCCACCAAGGTGTACGTCGAGGGCGACGCCCGCGAGCGGTCGCTCGACGCGCTCCGGTCGCTGGTCGCCAACGAAGTCGAAGACTTGGACGTGGAGTACACCGTGGGCGTGCGCCACGACGACTTCGCGGTCGTCACCATCGAGGGCGACGACGAAGTGGTCGCGCGCAACCTCCTCCGGGAGGCCTACGGCGAGGTCACGCCGAACTTCGAGCCGGGCGAGACCTACGTCGGCACGCTCGAAGGGTGGGACGACGAAGGCTGGCTCCTCGACGCTGGCGAGGAGATTCGTATCCCCGCCAGCGAACTCGGACTCGGACAGGGGACGCCGGTCCAAATCGTCGAGCGGTTCGGTCTCGTCCAGCACACGCCCCTGAAGTTCGTCTACGGCGGCGACGCGGACGGCTCCGGAGCGAACGCCGACGGTGACGGCTCCGAAGCGAGCGGCGACGGGGACGATGCCGACGCCGAACCGAAACCCCACCGCCTCGCCGACGAGGAGCGCGACCGCCTCTACGACTGGACGCGGGGCGCGGGGCGAGTCAACGTCAACAGCGCGACCCGCGGGGAGGTCCGTGCGACGGTCAACCGCGCGGGCCACGCCCGCGACATCGTGACCGTCGAACGCCTCGGCCTGTTGGAACAGAGCATCGTCTGCAAGGACGAGACCGACCCGCCGGGGTTACTGGCGGCCATCGGGAGCTATCTGCCCGCGGAGATTCGGTGCGTCATCCCCTGACAGCATGAATCGGCGACTGCTACTCGCGGCCGGGACGCTGGCGCTCCTCGCCGCGACCGCCGGGTGCGCCGGGGTCTTCGGCAACGACCAGTTCAGCGAGAAGCGCCTCGAAGGCGACGCCAACGCGACCTACGAGTGGAACACCACCGCGGACGTGACGCTCAACATCACCAGCGGACAGTATCAGGCCATCTACGACTTCTCGAACCGGTCGCAACTAAAAATATACCAGCGCGAGTCGCTGGGCGAGGAGGGCCCGGTGCAGGTCGAGACCGTGCGGTTCCGGTACCCGAACGGCACGGTCGTCACGCTGAACCAGTCGCAGGTCCGGCGCACCGACTCCCGGACCGTCTTCGCGCTCCCCTCCCGCGAGGGCAAACTCGCCTACACCGCGCCCCACCGCGGGAAGTCCTTTAGCACGCCGACCTACGTCGAAGGCTCCTACGAGGTCGTCCTGCCGACGGGGATGCGGGTCGGCACGCCGATTCTGAGTCAGGTCAGACCCAACGCGGACACCAAAGACCAGATCGCCGGTCGGGTCCACCTCCACTGGGGCGAGGTGACAGCCAACAACCTCACCGTCCGGTACTATCTGGCGCGCGACCTCCTCATCTTCGGCGGCATCATCGCCGCCGGAGTCGTCATCGCCCTGCTGGGGCTGGCCTACTTCCGACTCCAGATTCGGCAACTCGAACGCGAGCGCGAGGAGATGGGCCTGAACGTCGATACCGACGGCGACGAGTTCGACCAAGGGCCGCCGCCGGGGATGGGCTAGAGAACGTCTGCTTTTTACTCGCGGGACGCCAAGCGGTTTCCATGCAGGTAGCCCTCGTCACCGTCGGCGACGAACTGCTGGCGGGCGACACCGTGAACACCAACGCCGCGTGGCTCGGCGAGCGACTCGGCGAGCGCGGCGCGAGCGTCGAGCGCGTCGTCGTGGTCCCCGACCGGGAGCGCGACATCGCGCGCGTCGTCAATGAGTTGCGCGCCGACTACGACGCCGTAATCGTCACGGGCGGCCTCGGTCCGACCCACGACGACCTGACGATGGAGGGCGTCGCGGCCGCGGTCGGAGTCCCCGTCGAGGAGCATCCCGACGCCGTGGCGTGGATTACCGACCGGACCGACTACGAACGCGGCGACCTCGTGGAGGGGACGACCCACCTCCCGAAAGGCTCCCGGATGCTTCCCAACGAGGAGGGCGTCGCACCCGGTTGCGAAATCGAGAGCATCTACGTCCTGCCGGGCGTCCCCGACGAGATGAAGGCGATGTTCGAGTCGGTGGCCGACGAGTTCGCTGGCGAGACGCGCCACGCCGTCGTCGTGGAGGCCGACGAACCCGAGAGCGCGCTGGTCGAGCGATTCGCGACGCTCCGCGAGAAGTTCGACGTGACCGTCGGGAGCTATCCCGGCGACCACGTGCGGGTCAAGTTACAGAGTACCGACGAGGAGGAACTCGAACGCGCGGCGGCGTGGCTCCGCGAACGCGTCGAGGGCGTTCAGCGATAGAGGTACGCCAGCCATGCCGCGGTGATGGCGAGTCCGACGACCGTCGTCACGATACCTGCGGCGTTGGCCGGAATCGACGCCGATTCTGCGAGTACGAACATAGTAGTCGGTTCCGCGGGCGGTCCCTTAATCCTTGTCAAGCCCGACGGCGGGACCGGATTCTCCGGTCGAAACGCGGCGTTGAATCGGCGAACGGTCCGGAAAGGTGAGCGTAACCCGACCTTTCTTTCCCCGGAAGAATCGGTTTTTTCGACCCGGTACGGCAGGAAATACACCGTTGTCCGGTTGAACAATCGCTAACGGTCGCGTCGGTTTATCTGCGAATCGGGTGAAGTCCCGGTCGCCTGCGACGTGGCGTCTCGGCGTTAGGAGACGCCTACGCAGGGGAGTGATAAACCATGTCAGAACAGTATCAACAGTCCACGGGAACCACGAGTCAACAGACGTACGGCGGGCCGGTCGGCCAGCAGAGCCAACGCCAGCCCACACAGTCGCAAGGAATCGGCCAGCAGACAGGACAGATGGGCCAGATGGGGACCCAACAGTCGGGCCAGAGCCACCAGATGACCCACCAGAACGTCGGCCACCAGTTCGAGTCGGAGATGACCAACGAGCTGAATCAGGCGCTCGAATCCTTCGACCGCGTGGTCGAAATCGCCGAGTGGTGCGCCGACAAGTGCATCGAGAGTGGCCCGCAGATGGCCGAGTGCGCTCGGCTCTGCGAGGACCTCTCGGACCTCGCGTCGCTGAATGAGAAGCTCATCGCGCGCGACTCCATCAACGGGCCGGAGGTCGCCGAAGCGTTCCTGCGAGTCGCCCAGCAGGGACTCCCGATTCTCCAGCAGCACCAGCAGTCGCCCCACGTGCAGGAGACGTATCAGGCGGTCCAGCAGGCGCTGGACGCGACGAACAAGCTGCTGGACTCCATCAGCGGCGGCCAGCAGAGTCCCACGACGGGCATCCGCGAGCAGGTCCAACAGCAGTCCGGCCAGATGGGCCAGCAGTCCGGACAGATGGGACAGCAGTCCCGCCAAACCGGTCAGTCCGGCCAGATGGGCCAGCAGCCACAGGGTCAGTCGTTCCAGCAACCGCAGGGCCAGTCGTTCCAAGGGTCCCAGCAGTACTGAGACCCGACGCCGGGACCTCGACGCCGAGACTCGTCTGACCACTGCACTGCGCCGGTGGCAGTCTACTTTCGCGGTGCGGTTTTTCGCGACGACGCTTCGCCCCGAGCCGTCTGCTCGGGCGTCCGACCGACGGTCCGGAATCGGACCGACTGTCCGGCATCGGACCGCTTTTGCGCTCGACGCGCGTAGCCACGGCCATGCGAACCATCGGCGTCGTGGTCAACCCCATCGCGGGGATGGGCGGCCGAGTAGGGCTGAAAGGCACCGACGGAAAGGTAGCGGAGGCCCGCGAACGCGGCGCGGCCCCGCGGGCACCCGACCGGGCGGTCGCGGCGCTGCGCGCGCTCGGCGAGCGCACTCGCGTCGCCGATTCGGACATCGAGATACTGACCTACGGCGGCGAGATGGGCGAGCGCGAGGCCCGCGAGGCGGGGTTCGACCCGCGAGTCGTGGGCGGACCGGCGGCCGAGGAGACCGCTGCCGCCGACACCCGCGAGGCCGTCCGGCGGTTCGTCGCCGAGGAGGCCGACCTGATTCTGTTCGTCGGCGGCGACGGAACCGCGGTGGACGTGGCCGAGACGCTGGACGAGGCGGACGCCGAAATCCCGATTCTCGGCGTCCCGGCGGGCGTCAAGGTCTACTCGGCGGTCTTCGCGGTGACGCCCGAGGCCGCGGGCCGGGTCGCCGCGGAGTTCGACCGGACCGAGCGCCGCGAGGTCAACGACATCGACGAGGAGGCCTACCGCGACGGCGAGGTCCGCGCCGAGTTGAAGGCCGTCGCCGCGGTGCCAGTCGCCGAGGACCTCCAGTCGAGCAAGCAGGTCGGGGGCGGCACCGTCGAGAGCCTCGCGGCCGGAGTGGCGGCCGACGCCCGGAGCGACGCGGGGACGACCTACCTCCTCGGGCCGGGAAGCACCGTGGGCGCGGTCAAGGAGGCGTTGGGCTTCGAGGGGTCTCCGCTGGGCGTGGACGTGTGGCACGATGGCGAGGTGCTGGCCGCGGACGCGAACGCCGACGAGATTCTGGAACTGCTGGGCGACCGGAACGTCGTCGTGGTCTCGCCCATCGGCGGGCAGGGGTTCGTCTTCGGTCGGGGCAACGACCAGATTTCGCCCGCGGTTATTCGCCGCTCGGAGGTGGAAGTCGTCGCCTCGAAGGACAAGCTAGACGGGGTGGGCGTCCTCCGGGTCGATACCGGCGACGACGAGGTGGACGACGACCTGCGGGGGTGGCGGAAGGTCCGCGTCGGCCGGTTCGAGCGCCGGATGATGAAGGTCGTCTGACGAATTTCGAGACGTGATGAAGGCCATTTAAGGCACAATAATTGTCCCCTAGTGAAGCTTAAGGTCGTCGGGTGCCGTAACCACACGTACATGGAAACTCGTAAGGTACAGCGATTGGGTCCCTCGACGCTGGCGATGACGCTACCAGCCGAGTGGGCCAAGGAGAACAACGTCGAGAAGGGCGACGAAGTGTCGTTGCGGATGGGCGGGAAGGGGACGCTGACGGTCCTGCCGGAGTCGGCCCACACCGAGGAGTCCGAGGCGGTCATCCACGCCGAGAATCTGGACGCCGACGCGGTCGAGCGCGCCATCGTCGCACAGTACGTCCTCGGTCGTCGGGTCATCCACGTCGAGAGCGAGGAGACCCTCGACAGCGCACACATCAACGCCGTCTACAAGGCCGAGACCCAACTGATGGGACTCGGCGTGGTCGAGGAGACCCCCGACAGCATCGCCATCCGGTGTTCGGTGGACCCCGAGGACTTCAGCCTCGACAACCTCTTGGAGCGACTGGAGAACACCGGTTCGACCATGCGCGGCGAGGCGGTCAAGGCGCTGGCCCACGGCAACCCGGACCTCGCACAGCGCGCGCTCAACCGCGAGCGACAGGCGAACAAGATTTTCGTCCTCCTGCTCAGGCTCATCTTCACGGCCTACCAGAACCCGACGCTGGCCCGCGCGGTCGATTTGGACTCCGGGTTCCCGCTCATCGGCTACCGCTCCATCGCCAAGAACCTCGAACTCATCGCGGACAACGCCGAGGACATCGCCGAAATCACCCTCGAAGCAGAGGGCCACACCTTGGACGTGGACGGCCAGACGATGCGCCGCATCCGGGAGTTCACCGACCAAGTGGACGAGATTACCGCGAAGGCAGTGCAGGCCGCGGTCGAGCGCGACTACGACAAGACGCTGGAAGTCCGCGCGCTGTTCCACGAGATCGGCGACCGTGAGAGCGAGATTCTGTCGGACCTGCCCGAGATGGACAACGACTCGCTGCTGGCGGTCCGGGAGGTGCTGGTCAGCCTCCAGCAGACCGCCCAGTACGCCATGCGGAACGCCGAAATCGCGGCGAACCTCGCGCTCAACGAGGAGAGCGAACACACGACCATCAACTGACAACAGTTCGAGACGCCCGTCGCGGCCACAGACGCTCTTTCGCGGTGCGTTCGCGTTGTCTCGCGGACGCCGCGGCAGCTCGTGTCGAGTTCCTCGGTTTTATGTTCGCGTAGTCCAACCACGTTCTAATGGTTGACTCGACTGGCAGTACCGTCCTCGATAGGGCACTCGACGGTGGCCTCCCCGAAAACCGGACGATTCTAGTCACGGGCGGGCCGGGCACCGGCAAGTCCACCCTCGGAATGCAGTTCCTCCAGACCGGCCTCGAAAACGGCGAGAACTGTCTGTTCGTCAGCACCGAGCAGACCGGCGACGAGATTCGCGCCTCCTTCGAACCGTTCTCGTTCGACTTGGACCACGACGCGCTGACGATAACTTCGGTCCACGCCCGGCGGGGCAAGACGCTCGAAGACGACGAACCCGTCCTGACGCTGCAGACGTTCGACGACGGACCGACGCTGGACGACGAGTACGCCGCGCCCTTCGAACCGCAGTACATCGTGGAAGAGCTATCTTCCTACGGTCCCGTGGACCGCGTGGTCCTCGACAGCGTGTCGGGCCTGTCGGCGATGGGCGAGGATTACGACACCTACCGGCGCGCCGTCTTCGACCTCGTGCGCCTGTTCAACGACGAGTTCGGCGCGACCGCGATACTGACCGCCGAGCAGAGCGAGGCGACCGGCTCCGTCGAGGGCGAGCAGTCCATCGCGGCCTCCGACGCGGTGCAGTTCAACACCCACGGCGTGATTCGGCTCTGGCGCGAGAACGTCGAGGGCGACTACCACCGGTTCGTGGAGGTGATGAAGATGCGCGGCGTGAACCACGACACCCGCGTCTTCGAGTTGGACTTCGGCGACGACGGACTCCGGACTTACCCCCGGATGCGGACCCACCCCGGTGAGTTCCGACCCGAGGAGTTCTTCGGGACGGGCATCGACGGTCTCGACGCGCTGATGGGCGGCGGGGTCGCGCTCGGGGGGAACCTCCTGCTCCAACACGACGGGCAGGCCAGTCCCCACTCGGTGTTGACGAACCTCCTCGTCCGAGCCATCGAAGACGACATGGCGGTACTCCTCGTGCCGCCGGTCGAGTTGCCGCCCAAGCGCCTCCGGAGCATCATCGACGACCGGGTGGGCGACATGGACGGACTCCTGAACGACGACCGACTCTTTTTGCTGGATTTCACCAACATCTGGGAGAACACCCGCCGGAACGTCTTCAAGCCCGTCGCCCACGAGGACGAGACCACCGAGAGCGTCTTCCGGACAATCGACGAGCGACGGGGCGACCGGTCGCTCCTGAGTCTCGTCAACGTCGAGGCCCAAGTCCCGGTCTTGGACGCCGACGAACTCCGGCAGGTCCGATTCTGGGAAGAGGAGAACTTCTTCCGACACGAGGACACCTCGGTCTACTTCTTCAATCCCAAGACCATCGGCGAGCAACTGTCGATGTTCTACAAGAACGGGGCGTGGCAGGTCCTCCGGACGTGGATAGACGCCAACGGTCTCCAGTACGTCAAACTGGAGAAGTCCCCGAGCGGCTACATGGGTTCGACCCGACTCGTGGAGTACAGCGACGACGAACCGTACATGAACGTCCAGCGCCCGCCGCGGCCGCCCCGAGGAGGCGACGAGTCGTGAGCGGAGCAGTCGAGTCCCGACTCGCGCCGGGGAGCAACGTCCTCGTGCTGGCCGACCGGTCGGACCCGGAGGCGACCGCGACGTGCTATCGACTCCTGACCGCGCCCGACGCCGACCCCGCGACCCTCAACGTCGTGCAGGTGTCGTGTACCCGGTCGCCCGACCAACTCGTGAGCGAGTGGAACGACCACGTCGGGACTCCTCCGGGGAGTTTCCACGTCGTGTCGGCGCTCGGCGGGCCGTCGCTCGGCGACGAGACGCCGAGTGGCCCCGAGGGCGTCTCGGTCGTCTCGGCTCACCCGAGCGACCTGACCGGTCTCGCCATGCGGATGCGCGACTCCGTCGAGCAGGGGATGGCTCACGACGGCCCGCTCACGGTCGGCGTGGACGCGCTGACGCCCCTGCTTGAGTACAACAGCGTCCAATCGACGTACAAGTTCCTCCACATGTTCTCGGGCCGACTCGCCGAGGTGAGCGCGTCTACTCACTTCCTCCTCGACCCGAACGCCTGCGACGAACAGACCGTCCACAAACTGAAGACGCTCGTGGACGACGTGGTGACCCTCGACGGGTAGCCGGTCGATTCTCGCCGTCACTCCTCGTCGCTCTCGATTCGACTGTCTACCGTTCTCGAAGCGTCGCTCGTATCGTCAAAAGATGGCATCGGTCGTTCCGTCTCGGCTCGTCTCCGGGTCGGTCGCTTCCGGACCGCTGGCTCGGCCTGCGAGGTGGCGGTCAGTCCGCGTTGACCACCTCGCTCTCGGCGCTTCCGCCGGGTTGCTCGGGAGGCGATTCAACGGTCTTTTCGGCGGTCAGCGGGTTGCGCCGCGTTATCGTACAGTCGAAGTTGGGATGCTCCGCGAAGTGGCGCACCAGCATGTGGCGACGCGACCCCGTGATGCCGGTCCGGCCCACGTCGTCGGCCGAGAACTCGGCGGGCAGTCGGTCGAACATCCGGCGCAGTTGGCCGAACTCCTCGAACACCTTCGAGTTGCCCGCCGAGTCGGCCCCGCGCCGGACGACCTCGTAGGTGCCGTCCTCGCGGTGGACGCCCGCGGTCCGGAAGAACTCCCGGCGCTGGGTCAGGGCGTCCCCAACCGCGTCCTGCAGGTCCGCGGCCTCGTCTCTGGACAGTTCGTAGGCGTCGCCATCGACCGCCAGTACTATCGACTCGCCGTCGCTCCGTATCGAAACGTCACTCTCGTCACACGAGAAGAACTCGATCAGGAGCGTCTACACTCCGTGTCATGCGTTGGTACGTCTCTCGCCCTCGGGTATAACTCTACCGGCGAGCGCAAATATGCGCGAGGCCTCCTCGGACGAAGCGGCTTCGGTCGCTCAGACGACCGAGGAGACCGCGAGAAGTCCGTCGTCGGTGGTCGTCGTCTCGCCGTCGGACGCGTCCGTGGTCGTTTCGTCGGTCGTCGTTTCGTCTTCCGCGGTGGGAGTGTCCCCCGCGGCGGTCGTCTCGTCCGCCGCGGTCGTCGCGTCGGTCACCGAGTCGTCGCCGGTCGTCGTCGCGTCGCCGGACTCGGACCCGTCTTCGGCGGCAGACTCGTCCGTGGCTTTCGACCCGGCCTCCTCGGTCTTGCTACCGAAGAGGTCCGTCTCGATGGTTTTGCGGTAGGTCAACTCGTCCAAGGGCACACGGAACGTCTCGCCGCCGAGTTCCAACTCGGCGTAGAAGTCGATGCGGAGTTGGGTCACTTGGTCGTTTTCGAGGTGCGAGACCCACCACTGGTCGAGTTTCCCGTTCCTGATGGCGGTTTGGGTCTCGATAGTTTCCGTGCTGTGACCCTCGATGACGTGGCCGGTCTCGCTCGACCCGTTACCGACCGTGACGTTGTTCATTGTGATGGTGTATCCGATTTCGGTGACTGCCATCGGGAGCGACTTGGCGTTGTAGACCGTGAACCGCATGTCGATTGGCGTCTCGGCGGCCGTCACTTCGCCCCACCGCGCGCTGGTCTCGTTGACGTAGCCCACGGGGTCCGAGACCAGCGGGAGATCGCCGTCGATGGGTCGCGGCTCGGTGGTGTTGAACTGCGAGACGACATCGGTCGAAATCTCGCGCTCGACCGGCGGGGCCGCGACGCTCCGCCCGAGCGTCGCGGAGCGGACCGTGGCGTCCACCCGGAGGTCGGTCTCCTCGTCGTTTCGGACGTGACTGACCCACCACGTCGGAATCTTGTCGTTGTCCATCCGCGTGCTGAACGCGACGGTGCTGTTGCCCGTGCCGACCGAGACGCCCTCCTTGCTCCCGTTGGCCATCGCCACGTCGTTCATCCGCACGTCGTAGGACACCGACACGCCGCCGAGGTTGATACCGATGGGATTGGGGTTCCGGACGACGAGTTCGGTCCGAATCTCGGTCTCCTCGTCGGTCACGTCGCCGAAACTGTTGTGGACGCCGCCCACGCTCGGCGCACCGAGGAGTCCGAGCGAGAGACCACCACCGACGACGACCCCGAGCGCCAACAGTAGCGTCCCCAGTACACGAACCTTACTCCCGAGTAACGCCGACTTGACCGTCCCGAGCATATCTCGTGACCCACACTCCACCCCGTAAAACCTACCGGCGGACGACGAGTAGAATGAACTAAGTTCCGTCCGCCGGAAACGCCGGGCATGGCCGAACACGAGACTGTCGCGAGCGACAAAGGTATCGGACTCGCCACGCTGTTTACACTGCTGGCGGTCGGGTCGACGGTGGCGATGTTCGTGGAACCGGGTGGCGAACTCGCCGCATGGGGCTTCGCGGGTGCCGTCACCGCTGGCGTCCTCGCCGTCGCCGCGGTTCACCTCTACTGGTAGCCCTCCCGTTGCCCCCGACGTAATCTCTACCTAAACAACGGCGAGCGACGATTTCCCGCCGAATTTCGGTCGAATCGACCGGTCCGCTTCGGGACCGGTCGCCGAACTGAGCGATTACCGGCGGGAAATGGTTAAGGTTCCGAACGCCGTAGTACCGTGTAAGGATGACTGACTACAGCGACGAGGAACGGCGCATCCTCGCGTACCTGCGCGAGAGCGTCTCGAAAGGCGAGCGTTACTTCCGTTCGAAGAACATCGCCGAGCAACTCGGTCTCTCCTCGAAGCAGGTGGGGGTGCGACTGCCGGAACTCGCCGAGAAGAGCGAGGAGGTCGACATCGAGAAGTGGGGCCGGGCGAAGTCCACGACGTGGAAGGTAACGCTGGGCTAAGTGGACGGAACGGCGGTCGGAAACGCGGTCGGCGACGGCGACGCGAGCGGAAGCCGCGGGAGGTCCGGCGGGTTTTTGACACCGCGGCCCAAAGTCCCGATATGACTGTCCGGGTAGAGCGGACCTTCGAACTCGAAGTTTCGCCGGAGAACGTGTGGGAGTTCATCGCGGACCCGGAGAAGCGCGCGAGTACTATCAGCGTCGTCGCCGACTACGAACAGACCGGCGAGTACTCCTCTATCTGGCACATCAAGCTCCCGATTCCGTTTCTCGACACGACCGTACCGGTCAAGACCGAGGACGTGGAGCGCGACCCGCCCCGCTACGTGAAGTTCGTCGGCCGGTCGTCGGCGCTCCGGGTGACCGGCGAACACGAGATTCAGGAGACCGAGACCGGGAGTCGCCTCGTCAACCGGTTCACGGTCGAGGGGAAGGTGCCCGGCGTCGAGCGCTTCTTCAAGAAGAATCTGGACGACGAACTCGACAACCTCGAAGCCGCGCTTCGCGAGGAGGCCGCGGCGTGAGAGTCGCGCTCGCCCAACTCGAAATCGAGGGCGGCGCGGTCGAGGCCAACCGCGAGCGCGCCGAGGAGGCCGTCGCGGCGGCCGCCGACCGCGGCGCGGACCTCGTGGCGCTCCCCGAAATTTTCAACGTCGGCTACTTCGCGTTCGACACGTACCAGCGCGCCGCCGAACCCGTCGAGGGCGAAACGCTCGCGCGCATCGCCGACGCCGCCCGCGACCACGGCATCGGCGTTCTCGCCGGGAGTATCGTCGAAGACCTCGCCGAAACCGAGAGCGTCGAGACGCCCGCCGACGAGGGACTTGCCAACACGTCGGTCCTCTTCGACCGAGACGGGTCGCGGCTCGCGGTCTACCGCAAGCACCACCTCTTCGGCTACGAGTCCGCGGAGGCCGAACTCCTCGTGCCGGGCGACCAGTTGGGCGTCGCCGAGTTCGAGGAGACCACCGTCGGGATGACGACCTGCTACGACCTCCGGTTTCCGGAACTCTATCGGGACATCGCCGAGGAGGGCGCGGACCTCGTCCTCGTCCCGAGCGCGTGGCCCTACCCCCGCGTCGAACACTGGAAGCTCCTGCCGCGCGCCCGCGCCGTCGAGAACCAGTTCTTCGTGGCGACGGTCAACGGGTCGGGCGACTTCGAGGACGCCTCCCTGCTCGGTCGCTCGACGGTGTACGACCCGTGGGGAACGACGCTGGCCAGCACGGGCGACGACCCGGACCTCGTCGTGACCGACGTGGACCCGACCCGCGTCGCGTCGGTCCGCGACGAGTTCCCCGCGTGGCGCGACCGGCGACGCTGACTGGACCGATGACGCCGACGAGACCGGTGACGCCGACGAGGGTCAGCCAGCCGTCAGACGGCCACAAGTCTAAAAACCCCAATGTTAATTACGAAGGGGATAACAATATACGATAATAGACAGATGGCCGAAGCGACAACGACGTTGAGTACTTCGAACAGGGGTGGGACGGCGACGCAGGAGCCTTCCAGAGAGGCGATGTTCGACCTGCTCGGTAACTCCCGACGGCGGCGCGTTCTCCGGCACCTGTTGGACGACCGCCAGATCACGTTGACCGACTTGAGCGCACGCATCGCGGCGTGGGAGAACGACACTCCTCTCTCGGACTTGACTTCTAGACAGCGAAAGCAAGTGTACTCGTCGCTCTACCAGACCCACATTCCGCGACTGAGCGAACACGGACTGGTCGAGTACGACGCGGAGGACCGACTCGTCACCCTGACCGGCGACCCCGAGCGCATCCGACGGTTCCTCGAAGTCGAGGCTCCCGAGCGCGGGCGGTTCTCCCACAAGTGGAGTCGCTACTTCTTCTTCACTGCGGTCGTCGGCAGTGCGGTCATCGCGGGCAACTGGCTCGGCACGGCTCCGGCGACCCACGTCACGACGGAAAATCTCTACGGACTGTTGACCGTCGCGTTCATGATGCTCAGCGTCTCGTTCGTGATGGCCGTCGAGGGACAGAAGTTGCTTCGGCTCGGGAACTGAGTTTCGGCGGTTCGTTCTCTCGCGGCTTCGCCGTCGGTCGTTTCGGTCGTCTTTCGGTGGTCCGAGTCGAGGAGGCTACTCCTCGGATTCGAATCGCAGAACGAGCTACCGGAACCGCAGGAAGCTAGCTTGAAGCTCGAACGCGGGGGTCTACCGCGACTGCGCCGTAACCGCACCGCGACCGCGCCGTCGGCAAAATAAAGTCAGCTCCTCAGTGGTCTCCTCAGTCGTCGGATTCTGCGAGAGCGAGACCGAACCTCCGAAATCGCCTACGGCGATTTCTTCACTTCAGTCGTCGCTCTCTACGCAGACGCCGATTAGATTTGCTCGACCACGCAAAGCGAGTCTCGCAGTTTAATCGTCGCCTTCGGTCTTGATGTCCGCACTCAGGCCTTGGGCCATCTCGATGTCCTTGCTGTTGTTCAGCGTCCACGCCGTGCGCTCGGTGACGGCCTCGATTGCCTCGCGGGCGCTCGGGTAGCCGTTGCCGGACTTCTTGACGCCGCCGAACGGCAGTTGGACCTCCGCGCCGATGCACGGGAGATTACCGTAGGCCAGTCCGAGTTCCGCCTCGTCGCGGAACTGGTTGACTTGGCGGTAGTCCTCGGAGATGACCGCGCCAGCGAGTCCGTAGGGCGTGTTGTTGTGAATCTCCATCGCACGGTCCATGTCGCCCGAATACTCGATGAGCGCGACGTGCGGACCGAAGACCTCCTCTTGGATACAGCGCAGGTCCTCGTCGTAGTCGATTTCGTAGACGAACGGACCGACCCAGTAGCCCTCGTCGTGGCCCTCGGGAATCTCGTCGTCGTCCAGTTGTTCGCGGTCCACGAGGACGTTCGCGCCCTCCTCGCGGGCGAGGTCGTTGTACTTGCCGAACTTCTCGACCTGCTCCTCGTTGACCATCGGACCCATGAAGGTGTCTTCTTCGAGCGGGTCGCCGACCGAGACGTTCTGGGCGAGTTCGACGTACCGCTCCTTGAACTCGTCGTACACGTCCTCGTGGACGATGAGGCGCTCGCTGGAGACACACCGCTGGCCGGTCGTCTTGAACGAGGACATCACCGCGGAGTGGACCGCGATGTCGAGGTCCGCGTTCTCGGTGACGACGATGCCGTTCTTGCCGCCCATCTCGCAGGCCGCGAGTTTGCCGGGTTCGCCGCCGACCTTGCCCGCGATTTTGTGGCCGACCTCGCTACTGCCGGTGAACAGCACGGTGTCCACGCGGTCGTCCTCCACGATGGCGTTGCCAGCGTCGCCGAAGCCCTGCACCATGTTGAAGACGCCCTCGGGGACGCCAGCGTCTTCGAGCATCTCGGCGATGATCTGTCCGCACCATGGCGTCTGCTCGGCGGGCTTCCAGACGACGGTGTTGCCCTCGACCAGCGCCAAGGCCATGTGCCAGAACGGGATGGCGACCGGGAAGTTCCACGGCGTGATACAACCGATGACGCCGCGGGGCTTGCGGCGCATGTAGGCGTCCTTGCTCCCGATTTCGGAGGGAACCACGTCGCCGTGGGGGTGGCGGGCGTTGCCCGCGGCCCACTCGACCATGTGCGCGGCCTCGACCACGTCGGCCTTGCCTTCCGAAATCTCCTTGCCGCACTCTTTGGTGACGACCTCGCCGAGTTCGTCGGTGCGGTCCTTGAGTTCGTGGTACACGTCCCACATGTACTCCGCACGGTCGATGTACGAGAGACTGGCCCACTCGTCTTCGGCCTCCTTGGCGGCCGCGAGCGCGGCGTCTACGTCCTCCTCGGTCCCGCGGTGGAACTCGCCGAGTACTTCCTGATTGGACGGATCGACGCTCTCGAAGGTCTCGTCGCCGTGTCCCTCGGTCCACTCGCCGCCGATGTAGTGCTGGTATGTCTCCTCGCTGGCCTGTTGACTCATGCTCTGGCAAAAATTGGAACGGGCACGGATAAAAAGTCTCCCAATTCCGGTCGGTCGCCGGAAAGTCAGACGCTACGTCACGCCCGAAGACGGCGAGAATCGGACGCGTTCCGACCTGTCGGAACGAAACTACTTCTCGCCCGGACTTATCGCTCGTTCGAATCTGCCAACTTCTCGATTTCGCCCTTGACGCTCACGGCGTCGAAGTCGTGGTCGGGGCGGATGTTCACGAAGTCCAGAAAGTCGCGGGCCGCCAGTAGTTCGTCGGCCGAGTAGTGGTCCGCGGCGGCCGCGACCGACGCCCGCGCGCCGATTCGGGGTTCGAGCGCCGCGAGCGCGCACGCGAGGTCGTACGACCGGGCCTCGTCGATGGCGTCTTCCCTGACCGTCGTCGCGTCGATGAAGTACACCTCGCCGTGCTGGACGAGGACGTTCTCTCCTCGCAGGTCGCCGTGAGCGAGGCGGTTGTCGTGCATCGCGGCCAGCGACTCGAACACGTCGGGCGCGAGGAGTTCCACCTCGTCGGTCGCCACCTCGTCGAACGTTCGGAAATCGGGTAGGTACTCCATCACGAGGACCGCCATGTCCTCGACCTCGAACACCTCCAGCGGAGCGGGCGCGTTCAGTCCGATGTCGGCCATGCGCTCGGTCGCTTCGAGTTCCTGTTCGGCCATCTCGACCGGTCCGGCCGAGTGTTCGAAAAAGCCCTCGGTGCCCGACGAGAAGGCCCCGAGGTTGCGCGCGCCGGTGAACAGTGCGTGGACTATCGAGTTCTGGCGCGTGATTATCTTGACGAACCAGCGTTCGTCCACGACGCAGGGCGTCGAGAGCCAGTTGTCGGCGTCCAGAAACTCGACCCGTAACTCCGGCCGGTCGTAGCGCCGCGCCATCTCCACGAAGACCGCTTCGAGTCGCTCCCACTCGATGGTGCCACGCACCAGCCGCCGGATACTCATCGGAGGCGACTAAGCGTCCGGCCCTCAAAAAGCCACTTGCCCGCGCCCGCGGTCAGCAGTCCAGAAAGTCCACTGCGGTCTCGAACTCGGGTCCTTCGTCTACGACGCCGTCGCCGAGGTCCGGGTCGTAGGTCACGATACCGGCCTCGGCCAGTTTCGGCAGGTGAACGTGGCGGAGACTGTGCTCGAGTTCGGTCCGGAACTCCTCGAAGTCGTCGGTCTCCGCGTCCGGAAACAGCGACAGTGCCAGATACGTCGCGAACGAGGGGACCGGTATCGGCAGGTACTCGCGGGTCAGACAACTCACCACTGCGCGTCTTCGGGGGTGTGCCAACGCCCCGAGAGTCGAATTTAGCCGACGCTTCGTCATTCGGTACCCGTCGCTTCTGCCGTCACGAAAAAAAGTCCGTTGGCCCACGAGTCACGGAGTTTATCAGCCCGGTCGGGGACCGACCCCGGCGAGGTCACGCCAGCGACGTGACTACCGAGGCGACGTAGCCGACCGCCGCCAGTCCCGCTAACAACAGGAGCAACCGGACCGACGACAGCGAGTCGCGGGTCGGCAGTCGCCCGACCGGGAGCGCCTCGCGCGACCACCACAGTTCGAGGCCGCCCCAGACCGCGAGGAGACCGACCAGCGCGAACGTCGCCAGCACGTCGTAAAAGCCCATCCACCACGGGAAGAAGTAGCCCAGCAGTCCGTTCTGGACCTCGACGGGCACCGCGTCGCGGACGGCCTCCTCGAACTCCTCGGCGGGGCCGGACGGTGGCTGGACGCGCCGGGACTGGAGGTCGGCCGCGGCGGCGCTCGGTCCGCCCGCACTCTCGTCGCCCGTACCGAGGCGTTCGGCCTCGTAGGCCCGTTCGACGGGCATCTCCCAGACGACCGCGCCGGTCTCGTTCACCTCGAACACCCGGTCGCCGATGGTGTCGGTGACGAGCGTGTTGCCGTCGGGCAGGCGGTCGGCGTCGCGGGACCACTGCATCTCGTCGTCGGTCCAGAGCCACGACCGGTTCCACGAGCCGTTTTCCCGCTGGTACTCCACGATGCGGTCGTTCTCGGAGTCGGCGACGACGATTGCGGGACCGCCCTCCGACTCCGGAATGTAGTCGGGGTTGTGTTGCTCGCGCAGGATTTCGTAGTCGTCCTCGGTGCCGAGCGTCCAGTTCTCCACGATGCCGCGCTGGCGGTCCACGAACGCGACTTTGTCCTGATTGCGCAGGTCCACCATGATTCGCCCGTCGTCGAGGTACTCCACGTCGTTGAGGTGGACCCAGTCTTTCTCGTAGGTGCCGCCGCCGGTTATCGGCAGGTCGCTCTCGGCGGTCCACGTCCACTCCCGGATGCCCGAAGTCGTGTTGACGATGAAGACCGCTTCGTTGCCGATGTCGCCGACGAGGAGATGCGTGTCGTTGATTACGTCCACGTCGTGCCATCGACCGCCGGACATCCGGTGGGAGTAGAGTCGGGTGCGCTCGCCGGTGGTCAGGTTCACGCGCTCCACGACGTTCCGGCGGCAGTCCCCGCGATTCTTCAGCAGGGGACCGCCGTCACAGACCGACTCGTTGAGCCACTCGGTCGCGACGAACGAGACGGTGCGAGCGCCCGTCGGACTCGGGTCCACGTCCCAGTAGGTGCTGTAGTGGTCGGACTGGTAGAGGACGGTTCCGTTCGGGCGGACGGCGACGAGTTCGCCCGAGAGACCTCGCATCCCGGCGCGCTGGACCGCGACGACGGTGACGCCGCGACGCGGTTCGACCACCTGCTCCTGTTGGCCGGAAGCGAGGTCGGCCGACCGGTCGTACTGTTGGTTGGGCGACGGTCCGGCGGTCACGAATCCGGCCGCGAGCGCGAGGACGAGACCGAGGACGAGGGCGGCGAGGACGGCTCTGGGCGGCGTACGACTGGTCACGGTTCCGGGCTACGAGTGGTCGGGATAACAACGTTTCGGCACGGAAGAAACGGTGGTGGACGAGCGATTTTCCCCCGACTCCGCGAGGGGTGGCGCCGCGGAGCGATGGCGCGACGAATCCAGTTGCGGAGAGTTTATACTGTCGCTGGCGCAAAAATTGCGTATGGATTTCAGCCTTCCCGACGAGCATCAGATGATTCGGGACGAGGTGCGTCGGTTCTGCGACGAGGAGATAGAACCCATCGCCCAAGACATCGAGGACGAACACCGGTTCCCCGACGAGATTTTCTCCCAACTCGCGGACCTCGACATGATGGGCGTGCCCGTCAGCGAGGAGTACGGCGGACTGGGCGGCGACCAGTTGATGTACGCGCTCGTCACCGAGGAGTTGGGTCGGGTCTCGGGGTCGGTCGGTCTCTCGTACGCCGCGCACGTCTCGCTGGCCAGCAAGCCCATCGAACTGTTCGGCACGGAAGAACAGAAGGAACGCTGGCTTCGCCCGCTCGCGGAGGGCGAGTATCTCGGCTCGTGGGCGCTGACCGAACCGAGTAGCGGTTCGGACGCCAGCGACATGGACACGATGGCCGAGAAGGAGGGCGACGAATGGGTCCTCAACGGCACCAAGCAGTTCATCACCAACGCCAACGTCGCCGGGTCGGTCCTCGTCAAGGCGGTCACGGACCCCGGCGCGGGCTACGACGGCATCTCGACGTTCATCGTGGACCCCGACGAGGACGACGGCTTCGAGGTCACGACCGTCTGGGACAAGATGGGCCTGAACGCCTCGCCGACCTGCGAGATTCAACTGGACGACGTGCGCCTCCCCGAGGACCGCCTGCTGGGCGAGGAGGGCGACGGTTGGGACCAGACCAAGAAGACGCTAGACGGCGGTCGTATCTCCATCGCGGCGCTCTCGACCGGACTCGCGCAGGGCGCGTTCGAGGCCGCCAAGGAGTACAGTACCGAACGCGAGCAGTTCGGCCAGCCCATCTCGAAGTTCGACGCCATCCGGAACAAGGTCGTCTCGATGGACCGAAAAGTCGAGCGCGCTCGCCTGCTGACTCACAAGGCGGCGTGGAAGTACGACCAAGGCGAGTCGGTCTCCCACGAGAGCGCGCTCGCCAAACTCGACGCCAGCGAGGCCGCCCGCGAGGTCGCCGAGGACGCGGTCCAGACCCTCGGCGGCTACGGCTACACCGAGGACTTCGCTCCCCAGCGGTTCTTCCGCGACGCGAAGCTGATGGAGATCGGCGAGGGCACCAGCGAGATTCAGCACCTCGTCATCGGACGCGAACTCGGTCTGTGAGCCCGTCGAAGTGATACTATCCGTTCTACACTGACGACGAATCGTTGCTAACGAACGAGAGAACCGGAGACCACCGGTGGGCGTCACCGGCGAGGCACCGACGGTGGCGTGCCACGGGCTACGCGACCGAAAGGAGAGAGAATAGGTCGATAGGCTACAGTTCGACCGCTTCCTGATTGGTCAGCGTCTGGGGCACGCTGTGGTGGTAGGTCACTGCGCCCGCGGACGTGACTATCTTGATGGTGAAGTCCTCGCTCTCGCGGAGACCGTGAGACTTGTCGGTCAGTTCTGCGGTATCGAGCGAGATTCGGAACCGGTCGCCTTGGTCCACGAGGACGGGATACGTGTTCTGGATGTCCTTGACGGTGGTGATGTTGAACCGCGTGTCGTTGGCGACGCCGTCGTCGGCTCTGGTCAGAATCTTGCCGCTGTCGGGACCGAGCCACTCGACGGTCGCCGACGAGAGGTTCACGTCGCCCGACCCGGAACTCTTCATGACGGTGAGGTTCACCGTGTGGATTGACTCGTCGTTGCCCACGGCACCGACGGTGCTGACGACCTGCACCCGATTAGTCACTTGGTCCGTGGACTCCTGACCGGTCTGCTCGGCTTTGGTCTGGAGGAAGCCCGCGGTGTTGATGAGTACGCCCGCCGCGATGGCGGCGACCAGCACCATCGCGATGAACACGATGAGGGTACCGATACCCACTTGTGCCCGGTCGGCCCGCCAGTTTTCGGTGTCGAACATGGTTCTCTTCTGTACCGCTATTCTCGTACCGAGAACATAAAACCCCGATACCATTATCAGGAGTGAAAACTAACGCGGAGGTCGAGAAAAAAGGACTGACAGGCTCTCTGCGTCCGTTTCGACCCCTCGCGCCACCTCCCTCTTATAATATATGTTACCTCGAAAGAAAACGAACGTGACTATCCGTTTATGTGAATCTCAGGGCCAGTTGCCGCTCTCGTCGTAGGCGTCCACGACGCGCTGGATGGCGACGACGTAGGCGGCGGTGCGCATGTTCGGCGCGCCGGTCTCCTCGTAGGTCTCGACCAGATTGTCGAAAGCGTCGGTGATGATGCGTTCGAGTTCGTCGTTGACGCGCTCCTCGGTCCAGTGGAACCGCTGGCGGTTCTGGACCCACTCGAAGTACGAGACGGTGACCCCGCCCGCGTTCGCCAGAATGTCGGGGAAGACGTAGGTGTCCGAGTCGGCGAGTACGTCGTCCGCTTCGGGCGTGAGCGGGCCGTTGGCCGCCTCCACGACGACATCGGCCTGCACGTCCTCGGCGAGGTCGCCGTCGATGGCGTTTTCGAGCGCGGCGGGGACCAACAGGTCCACGTCCAGCGTCAGCAGGTCGTCGTTGGAGAACTCGTCGTCGGCCTCGGGGTAGCCCGAGACGCTCCCGGTCTCGTTCTTGTGGCTCTTCACGTCCACGGGGTCGAAGCCCTCCTCGCTGTAGATAGCGCCGCTAGAGTCGGAGACGGAGACGATGTCGGCACCGAGTTGATGGATGAGTTTGGCGGCTATCCACCCGGCGTTGCCGTAGCCCTGCACCGCGACCGACGCCCCTTCGATGTCGCGGTCGAGGTAGTCGAACGCCTCGCGGGCGGTGAGCATGGTCGAGCGACCGGTCGCCTCGACGCGGCCCGCGCTCCCGCCGCTGTCGGGGGACTTGCCCGTGATGACGCCGGGCGCGGTCGTGTTCTCCAGCGTCTCGTAGGTGTCCTTTATCCAGTTCATCTCGCGCTGGCCCGTGTTCACGTCGGGCGCGGGGATGTCCTTGTCCACGCCGATGAACGGGCGCAGTTCCTTGGCGAACGACCGAGTGATGCGTTCGAGTTCCTCCTCGGTGTAGTCGTCGGGGTCGATGACGATACCGCCCTTCCCGCCGCCGTACGGGATGTCCACGATGGCGCACTTGTAGACCATCCACCCCGAGAGCGCCTTGACCTCGTCGCGGGTGACGCCGGGATGATAGCGAATACCGCCCTTGTACGGGCCGCGGTCGCCGTTGAACTCCGAGCGGAACGCCTTGAACACCTCGATGGAGTCGTCGTCCATCTCGACCGAGAGGTTGGTTTCGAGTACGCGCTCGGGGTGCTTGAGCCGTTTCAGCACGTCCTCGCCGACATCCATGTACTCCGACGCGTCGTCGATCTGTTCCTGCAGACTTTCGAAGGGATTTGCTTGCTCGGACATGGGTGGTAATTTCTGCCGTCACCTTACAAGGTCTCGATTGGGACTCATACAGTTTCCGAAACTGCAACGTCGCGTCGGGTCCTATGCGGGCGGTTTTGACTAACCTCATCCAAACCCGACCTCTCACGTAAGTATGTGTATAAGGACCTTAGACAACTCCGTAGCATTAATATTTTGTACGCCTACGGGAACCTACGCCTACGATGCGTCGCCGGGACCGCTCGCTTCGGAGAGTCCGAATCGAGTCGGCCCCACCGCCGAGTCCCGGACGACGTACGAAACGAATCATGCCTCCAGAAACCGTCGAAGCAACCGAACAGAAGGGTAGTGACGAGGAGACCGAAGAACCCGAGTCCGCGCTCGAAACCGCGCGTCGCCAGTTGGAACACGCCGCGGCCCACCTCGACGTGGACGAGGGCGTCATCGAGCGACTGAAACACCCGACCAAAGTCCACCGCGTCGCGGTGCCGCTGAAACGCGAGGACGGCGAGGTCGAGGTGTTCACGGGCTATCGCGCCCAGCACGACGACGTGCGCGGCCCGTACAAGGGCGGCCTGCGCTTCCATCCCCACGTCAGCGAGCAGGAGTGCGTCGGCCTGTCGATGTGGATGACGTGGAAGTGCGCCGTGATGGACCTGCCGTTCGGCGGCGGGAAGGGCGGCGTCGTCGTGGACCCCAAGGACCTGACCGAAGACGAGAAAGAGCGCCTGACTCGGCGGTTCGCCGAGGAGCTACGGAAGTTCGTCGGACCGAAGAAGGACATCCCCGCGCCCGACATGGGTACCGACGCCCAGACGATGGCGTGGTTCATGGACGCCTACTCGATGCAGGAGGGCGAGACCATCCCCGGCGTCGTCACCGGGAAGCCGCCGGTCGTCGGCGGGAGCGAGGGCCGCCAAGAGGCACCGGGTCGGTCGGTCGCCATCGTCGCCCGCGAGGCCGCCGACTACTACGACTACGACCTCGAAGACACGACCGTCGCCGTGCAGGGGTTCGGTTCGGTCGGCGCGAACGCGGCCCGCCTGCTGGACGACTGGGGTGCGAACGTCGTCGCGGTCAGCGACGTGAACGGTGCCATCTACGACCCTGACGGACTCGACACCCACGCGGTGCCCTCCCACGAGGAGGAACCCGAGGCGGTCATGAGCCACGACGCGCCCGAGAAGCTCTCGAACGAGAAGATTCTGGAACTCGACGTGGACGTGCTGATTCCGGCGGCCATCGGGAACGTCATCACCGCGGACAACGCCAACGACGTGCAGGCCGACGTGGTGGTCGAGGGCGCGAACGGCCCGACGACGTTCGCGGCCGACGCCATCCTCGAGGAGAACGGCGTCGAGGTCATCCCCGACATTCTGGCGAACGCGGGCGGGGTCACCGTCTCGTACTTCGAGTGGTTGCAGGACATCAACCGCCGCCAGTGGTCGCTCGAACGCGTGCAGGACGAACTGGAGAAACACATGCTCTCGGCGTGGGACGACGTGCGGACCGAAGTCGAGGCCCGCGACGTGAGTTGGCGCGACGCCGCCTACGTCGTCGCGCTTTCGCGCATCGCCGAGGCGAAGAGTACCCGCGGCCTCTGGCCCTAACTACCGGCGCGTTTTCTCAGTTTTCCGCTGCCGCCTCGGCGTACGCCAGCACGCGCTCGGCCTGTGCGACCAGCGGTGCGTCTATCATCTCTCCGTCCACCCGGAAGACGCCCCGACCCTCGGCGTCGGCCTCCTCCTTGGCGGCGAGGACGTTCTCGGCCCACTCGACGCGCTCGGGGTCGGGTGTGAACGACTCGTTTATCGGCGCGACCTGCGCGGGGTGAATCGCCATCTTGCCGTCGTAGCCCAACTGGATGGCGAACGCGGTCTCGTCGCGCAGACCCTCCGTATCTTCGATGTCGGTGTACACCGTGTCGATGGCGTCCACGTCCGCCGCGCTCGCCGCGAGGAGAACGTGTTCGCGCGCGTGGAGGACTTCTGTCCCCTCGTCGGTCCGAGTCGCACCCACGTCGGCCGCGAGGTCCTCCGCGCCGAAGACGAGCGCGTCCACCTCGCAAACGCTCGCGATGGATTCGGCCGACAGGATTCCGGCCGCGGTTTCGACCAGCGCGAGAATCGGCACGTCGGCGTCGCGCTCGTCCAGCAGGTCCGCCAGCGTCTCGGCGTCGTCGGCCTCCTCGGTCTTCGGGAGCATCACCGAGTCGAGCGTTTCGGCGGCGTCGCGCGCCGTAGAGACGCTCGATTCGTCGTCGGCCGCTTGCTCGTCCGACGCGCCCCCGAGGACGCCCCGGAGGTCGTCGTCCGCCGCGATACCGGTCGGATTGACCCGGACGCAGACCTCGCAGTCGGGCGAGAAATCCGGGTCCGTAAGTATCTCGCGGACCGCCGCGCGCGCCTCGTCCTTGGCGTCGGGGGCCACCGCGTCCTCCAAGTCGAAGACGATTACGTCGGCCCCTGCGCTCGGCGCTTTCCGCATCATCGCCGGACGGTCGCCCGGCGTGAACATGACGCTTCGTCGTGGCATACCTCGAACGAAGAACTCCGACGTTTCAACTATTCCGAAAGCGAAAGCGCAGTGACGGTCCCACCGCAGTCGGCCACGTACGCCGTCGCGTCGGCGACGACGACCGGGGCCACGACTGCGTCCGTCGCCCGGCACCACCACAGTACCGTCCCCTCCTCCCTGTCCAGCGCCCACACGTCCCCCGCCTCGGTCGCCGCGAGGAGGGCGTCGTCTGCGACCGTCGGCGAGGCCCAGACGCGCGAGCCGAGGTCGGTCCGCCAACGGACCGACCCGTCTACCGCGTCGAAGGCGTAGACGAAGCCGTCCCCACTTCCCACGAAGACGGTTCCGTCGGCCACCGTCGGCGACGCCCACACCGCGCCGCCGGTCTCGCCGCGCCACCGTTCCCTGCCCGTCGTCGCCGAAATCGCGGACACCTGACCGTCGTCCACCGTGGCGATGTACGCGGTGTCGTCGGTCACCGCGGGCGCGCCACCGACCGCGACCGAGGAGGCGAACCGCCAGCGTTCGCGGCCGTCGGTCGGGTCGCGGGCGTACGCGCCGCCGTCGAGACTCGCGAGGAGGAGTCGGCTGCCGTCGTGTGCGAGCGCGCAGAGCGCCCGCGCCGCGTTCCGGAACGTTCGGCGTCGAGAGCCGTCAGCGCCGTGGAGGGCCGTGATTCGGCCGCCGTCGGCCGCGACGAAGACCTCGCCGTCCGCGAGTGTAGGCGACGCCTGTACGCCGCCCTCGGTCACGAACTCCCACAGGTTGTCGCCCGTCGCGGCGTCGAGTGCGACGACCGAACCGGAGTCGGCGGTCCCGCAATCGCGGCCAGCGTAGACAGTTTCCCCTGAAACTGTCGGTGCAGTGGGTCGGCCATCGGCCCACCGCGACCACCGTTCGGTGCCGTCGTCAGCGTCGAATGCGTGCGTGCAGCCGTTCGCACAGGCGAGATACACCGTGCCGTCGCCGACCGCGGGCGCGGTCTCGGCCGGGCCGTCGGCCCGGAACCGGAAACGAACCCGCGGGTCGTCCGAAGTCGCGCGTCGGTGGGTGGCCGCGGTCACACGCTCGTCCGAGTCGGCGGTCGTCGGACGCGAACGCGCGCCCGGTCCGGGCGACTCGCGTGCGTCCGCTCCTCCGGCCGAGGGCGTCGCGCCCCGCGGCGTCCCTCGCGCCGCTTCGCTGCCGGCGGTCGAACCGACTCGGTTACGTTCCCCTGTCTGCGGTCGTACCCACTCGAACCGACTGGCGTCTTCGGACATGGTTAAGCCTCGACTGTGACTGACTGCGACTCGATTTATTCGTCACGTAGCCTTTGTTATGGGCTGATTACCGACGCGTAGGCGGTGCCTGAAACGGTCTGCAACCGTCCGGCCGCGCCGAATCGGCGGGATTTTTGCCGGGTCGCGCCGACGACTCTCGCATGACGGGACTCTACTACGAGGAGTTCGAGGTCGGCGCGACGTACGAACACGAGAAGCGTCGCACCGTCAGCGAGTCGGACAACCAGCAGTTCTGCGACATGACGATGAACCAGCAACCGCTCCACCTCGACGCGGACTTCGCCGCGGACACCCAGTTCGGCGAGCGGTTGGTCAACGGTCTCTACACGATGAGCCTCGCAGTCGGCGTCTCCATCCCGGACACGACCGACGGCACTATCGTCGCCAACCTCTCGTACGACGAGGTGGAGCATCCGAACCCGGTGTTCCACGGCGACACCATCCGCGCTCAATCGACCGTGACCGACAAGCGCGAGACCAGCGACGGCGAGCGCGGCGTCGTGACGATGCACGTCGAGGCGTTCGCGGTGAACCGCGACGACGAGGGCACCGAGGGCGACGGCGAGACGCTGGTCTGTGAGTTCGACCGGACGGTGCTGTCGCTGAAGCAGGAGAACCAGTAGCGGGCGGGTCCGAGACGGCAAGGACCTATCCGAGAACTATCGCGTAGAGCGAGAGGTTGACGACCACCGCACCCATCCACGGGACCGCCAACCCCGCGGGCACGAGGAGACCGTGTTCGTCCGGGAGCAACCACCGACAGCCGACGCCGACCCCGAGCGCGAACAGTTTCAGCCCGACCATCGCCGCGAAGCCGAAGCGGTCGAGCGCGGCCCGCGCGACCGGGTTGGATTCGGTCAGCCCCATCTGGAGGCCGTAGTAGGTCGTGAGCAGGTCCCCGACCAGCGCGACGCCGACGAGAATCCAGAGCGTTCGCTCCCAGCCGTCGATTCGGGCCAGCGGGGCGGTCAGGCGTCGGGGCTCCTCGCGAACGGACGACGGCCAGTGGAGTCGGTCGGAACTCATGATGAAATCCGGCGCGGAGTGCGCCTCGTCACGACTGCAACGTCGGCGCACGGGGCAATTGTTATAAGGCTCCTTAGCTCCTGATACGGGCGATTAACCCGACGAGCGCCGGGGGAGCCGACGGTTCGGCCGCCGACAGAGAATCTGCGCGATAGTCGCTGAAACGCTCGAAATCCGAAGTTACGGTGTCGATACGCCGCGGCAGTGGCGCGCTACCGCTCCGATGGCACCGGCGACCGACCCGGACGACCCCGCCGACGGACTCGACGTTGCCGACAGACTCCGACGGCACTTCCGACGCGACCGGGAGGATTTTCGGCGGTCGGGTCCCTACCCCCGGACGTGTCCCGGAGTAGCGCGCGCCGGACCGTCGAATCGGCGTTCGAGAGCGTGGCGTCGCGGCTTCCCTCCTCGGCGGTAGTGACGCGGGCGGGTCTCGGCGCGATGCTGGTCGCCGCTGGCGTCCACAAACTGCTGGACCCGGCGGCGTGGGCGGTCTACGTCACCGACTGGCTCGCGCCGCTGTTGGTGGTCTCGCCGGTCGCCTTCATGCTGATAAACGGCTGGCTCGAAATCGGGTTCGGACTCGCGCTCCTCGCGGACCGCTACGTCGCGCTCTCGGCGGCGGTCGCCGCGGTCTCGCTCTCGGCGACGATTCTGTACCTGCTGGTCGTCTGGGCGACGACCGGGCGGTTCGGCGACGTTATCGCGCGGGACATCGGACTGGCGGCGCTGGCGCTCGCGGTGTTCGCCGACGCGGTTCGCGGGGCAAAAGCGGGGTGAGGACGAGGGGCGACGGCGGACTACAGAATCGTGCCGTGCTTCTTGTCCGGCAGGTCCTTCTCGATGCCCTCGTAGAAGGCGAACCGGTTCTTCAGTTCCTTCCGGAGTGTACTCGGCGGCACGATGTCGTCGATGACGACCTCGCTGGCCATCCGATGCACGTCGATGTCCTCGCGGTACTCTTCGCGGAGTTCCTGCTCTTTCTTCGCGCGCTCCTCGTCGTCGGCGATTTCGGAGAGCTTGCGGGCGTAGACCGCGTTGATGGCCGCCTCCGGCCCCATGATGGCGATTTCGCCGGAGGGAAGGCCGATGACACTCTCGGGGTCGTAGGCCGGACCGCCCATCGCGTAGATGCCCGCGCCGTAGGCTTTCCGGACGACGACGGTCTGCTTGGGGACGGTGGCGGACGACGTGGCGTAGATGAACTTCTTGCCCTTTTCGAGGATGGCGTCCTCCTCGACCTGCGACCCGGCCATGAAGCCCGGCGTGTCACAGAGGTACAGCAGGGGAATTTCGTAGGCGTCGCAGGTCCAGATGAACTCGGCGGCCTTCTCGGCGGCGTCGGGGAAGATGGCTCCCGCGCGCTGTGCTGGCTGGTTGGCCACGATGCCGACCGGGCGGCCGTCGATGCGGGCGAACGCGGTGATGATCTCCTTGCCGTACTCGGGCTTGAGTTCGAAGTAGGACTCGTCGTCCACCACGCGGTCGATTACGTCGGTCATGTCGTAGCCCTTGTTCGGCTCTTGGGGGACCACCGAGTCGATACCAGCGGGCGATTTGAGCGGCGGCTTGCCCTCCGTCTTCGGGGGCTTCTCGTCGGCACTGTCGGGCAGGTAGCTCACGAGGTCGGCGACGAGTTCCCGCGCGTGTTCCTCGTCGTCGGCCACGAGGTCGGCACTTCCGGACTTCTGGGCGTGAACGTCCGGGCCGCCCAGTTCTTCGAGTTCGATGTCCTCGCCGGTGACCATCTGGACCATCCGAGGAGAGGCGATGGCCATCGCGGACATGTCCCGGACCATGATGGTGAAGTCGGCGAAGACGGGGGTGTAGGCCGCGCCAGCGATGCAGGGGCCGTAGAGGACGCAGATTTGCGGGACCGCGCCCGAGAGCATCGAGTGGTTGTAGTAGTACTTCCCGATGCCCTCGCGGTTGGCGAAGAAGCCGGTCTGCTGGTCGATGCGACCGCCCGACGAGTCCATCAGGTAGAGGACGGGCTTGCCGTTCTTCAGCGCGCGCTGTTGCATCCGGAGGAACTTCTCGACGCCCTTCTCGGCCATCGACCCGGCCTTGACGGTGAAGTCGTTGGCCATGAAGTGCAACTCGCGGCCCTCGAACTCGGCCGCGCCCGTGAGCAGGCCGTCGCCGGGCAGTCGGTCGTCGTTGCCCTCCTCGACCTCGGGGCTGTCGGGGTGCCACGCGTCGAAGTTAGCGAACTTGCCGTCCTCGAAGAGGAGTCCGTCCTCGCCGAACCAGAGGTCGAGGCGGTCCCGGACGAACAGTTTGCCCTGCTCTTCGAGTCGGTCCTTGTACTTCTCGGGACCGCCCAACTCGATGTCCTCGATTTCGTCCCACAACTGCTCCTCGCGCTCGGTCGGCCCGAGGTCGTCGGATTGGGCGATTGCCTCTGCGGCGGCCTCGGCTCCTGCGTTCGGGGGACCGGCGGGGGCCTCCCGGACCACCGCGGGCGCGTCGGCGTCGCCCACGTACACTTCCACTTCGTCCCGGACGTGTTGGGCGAGCGCCTCCGCGATGGCCGAGGCCTCCTCGTCGGTCGCACCGTCGCTGACGCGGACTTTCATACAGTCCAGTCCGGCCAGCGATTTCAAACAGTTTTCCCTTTCGATTCGCCGGAATCTTGCCGCGGGGCACGGCGCGGGGCAACGACGCGCGCCGTGCCCCGTGGTCTGCTACCCCAACGCGATGAGCGAGATGCCGACGATGGCGACCGCTCCGGCGACGAGGCGGAGACCGAACCGCTCCTCGCCGAGCAGGAGACCGCCGAGGACGACCGCGACGATGGCCTGCGTGTTCAGGACGGGCGAGACGACGCTCGCCGGGAGGACCGCGAACGCCCGCATCATGGTGTGGGTCGCCGCCGCGACGACCGCCCCGAGCGCGAGGAACTTCGGAACCGCGGACGCGAACTGGTCGGGCCGCTGGCGGGCCGCGAGGGGCAGGAGGACGACGGCGACTCCTCCGGTGTAGACCAGCGCCCACACGTCCGAGCGAATCCCGACGCCCTGCAACAGCACGCGAGTCCCCACGTCCACCGCGCCGTAGAGCGCCGCGCTCCCGAGCGCGAGTTGCGCGGGGCGATGGGTCGCCGCCCGGCGAATCGGCGCGAGGAGTCCGGTGTACTGGTAGTTGGCGAGGTAGACCGCCAACGTGGCGAACCCGACGCCGACGACCTGCGCGGCCGCGAGCGATTCGTTCACGAGAATGACCTCCAGCGGGAGCGTGAACGCCGGGACCAGTTTCCCGAGCGGCGCGACGTAGGACACGTCGCCCGCCGAGAGCGCGTAGAGGAGCGCCAGATACGCCGCGGCGCTGGCCAGCAGGACGCCGACGACCAGCGCGAGCGCGGCGGGCGTAATCTCGCCCGACACCGGCCCGTCGGCGGGCGCGAACAACACGACGGGAAGGTACCACGCGACCGCGGCGGCGTTCGCCGTGACGATGACGACCGCGGGCGAGAACCCCGAGAAGTAGCGTTTCAGGCCGAAGAGGTAGCCGCCCCACAGCAACGCCGAAATCGTCGCGTACCAGATGCCGGTGGCTACCACGTCGCGCCCTTCTCGGCGCGTCGGGAAGTAACGTCTGGCCGAGACCGAAACTGCTGGACTCTTCGGACGCTCCGGACTCTCCGAGCCGCCATCCTTTCGCCCCTCCGCGCCGACGGGTCGGACATGAACCTCGACGCTCACGTCGGCGAGTTCGCGGCCCGCGACTGGCAGACCACTGAGGAGGGCACGGTCCGGGTCGCGCTCGTCGGTCTCGGCGGGTTCGCCCGCGACCACGTTCTGCCCGCGCTGGCGGGCGAGGCGGAGCGCGCCGCCGCGGGAGACGCCACCGGACCGACTGATCGCACCTCCTTCTGCGAGGTCACGGCGCTCGTCAGCGGGTCACCCGAGAAGGCCGAATCGGTCGCCGACCGCTACGACGTAGGTCACACCCTCTCGTACGACGAGTTCGAGGAGGGCGAGGGCGTCGATAACTTCGATGCCGTCTACATCGCCGGGCCGAACGCGCTCCACTTAGACTACGCCCGGACCGCCGCCGACCACGGCAAGCACGTCCTCTGCGAGAAGCCAATCGAAGCGAGTGCGGAGCGAGCGCGCGAGATGGTCCGGGTCTGCGACGAGTCCGGCGTGACCCTGATGGTCGGCTACCGGCCGCAGGTCGAACCCGCGATGCGTCGGCTCCGGGGACTGATTCGGGACGGCGTGCTGGGCGACCCGGTGGCCTTCCACGGCTGGTTCACGGGCCACATCCTCGACCAAGGCGGGCCGGACCAGTGGCGACTCGACTCGGACCTCGCGGGCGGCGGCGCGCTGATGGACGTGGGCGTCTACCCGCTGAACGCAGTCCGGTTTCTCCTCGGCGCGAATCCGGTGGCGGCGCAGGCCACGACCAGCGCGCCCGACCCCGAGTTCGAGGAGATAGACGAACACGTCGCGTTCCAGTTGGAGTTCCCCGAGGGCGAGACCGCCTCCTGCACCGCGAGCTATCGGGCGCAGGCCGACGACCGCCTGCGAATCGTCGGGACCGAGGGGCAAGCCGCCCTGAATCCCGCGTTCAACTCCGAGATTCGTCCCACTCTCACCCTCGAAATCGGTGACGAGGAGGTCACCCGAACCGGCCCGTACGTCAACGAGGTCGCCGAGGAGTTCGACTACTTCGCCCACTGCGTGCTGACCGACACCCGGCCGGAACCCGACGGCCGCGACAGCGTGGCCGACATGGAGGCGGTCGAAGCGATTTACGAGTCGGCCGAGACGGGCCGACGCGTCGAAGTCGGCGACGCCGGAACCTGACGCCACGGACGCTCGCTGGCGGCGTCAAATGTCGCGGCGCTCGGCGACGCGGACCACCGCCAAGAGCCTGACCCGACAAAACCACCAGCGAACGCTCGACCGACCATCCGACCTGTTTGGGTGGATTGAAAGGGGCCGCGCGGTCGCGGGTCGGAGACCCGTGGTCGTCTCAGCGACCGCTCTCCGGAGTGAACCGGAGGTGAGCGGAGGAGATGTCGCTGAGCGACCGCGACCGGGCGGGGGCTTTCCCAGCCGTCTTCTTGCTGTTCTCGGCGGTCGTTCTCACGAGAAAAACGAATCCAACTCACGGCCGAACACAGATAGAAAATCCCACACGTTTACCACGATACGAACGCTCCTGTAGCCCGTGAACCGAACCGTCCTCGCCGCGTTCGCCGCGCTGGGCGTCCTTCTCGGCACAACTACGCAACTGGTATCCGTCGCGCCCGCGCTCGTCCCCGACCCCGCGCCCGGACCGCCCAGCGCCGTCGTCTTCCTGTTCAGCACCGTCAGCTTCCTCCTCTCGACCGTCGCCGTCTCGGGCGTTGGCTACTGGGCGAACCGCCACGTCGCGCTCCCCGACGAGTTCGCACGCTTCGCCGCGACGGCCGGTGTCGCTGGCGGCGTCGGGTTCGCGGTCGGCGGCCTCCTCGTCCTCGCTACCGCCCCGATAGCGATGGAGGGGTTCGTCGGCACGCTCGTCTTCGGACTCGGCTACAACGCGGTCACGAAGTCGGTCTCGGTCGGTCTCGACGCGCTCGCCGGGGCCGCCGTCGCGCAGTTCCGCGGTTCGGGACGGGACTCCTCGTCTCCGAAGTGAGACACCTCTAGAAGTGTTAGGGATTTATAAATACACCTCTACAAAACCTATAGTTAGTCTTCAGCCAGCTCGGAGCCGTGCCACACGACCGACCAGTCGGCGGGACTCGGCAGGCCACACCCCGTCACCGCCAGCAACGCGACGGTGCCCAACTGGTCGCCAGTCGCGACGGGGTTCGGCAGGACGCCGACCGCGACCAGCGCGAGCGGGAGCGCCAACGCCAGCGGAGCGAGCGCGGCCCCGCGAACCAGCCATTCGGGCGTCGCGTCGGGGAGGTCCGTGACCTCGACGCGGACAAGACTGCCGGTCAGCGCGTTCTGGAACGCCGACTCGCCGTCCGATGGGAAGAGGGTCACGGCGTACTCGGCGTCGGTGAACGACAGGGGGAGGACGTGCAACAGTTCGTGGACGCAGACGCCGACGGCGACGGTGACGACGAGAACTCCACCGACCGACAGCAGGTGAACGAGGCTGTGCATCCGAGCGACCGTGGCGAGTGGGGCGACTCCAATGTTTCGGAACGCCGCGCCGGGCTACAGGTCGAGGTCGTCCGGTCCGTCGGCGGCCCGCGCGGCCGCGAGTTCGGCCAGCACCTCGTCAGTCGTCACCTTCTCGTCGTCGGCGTACGGGTCCGCGACCGCCGCGAAGGGGTCGGGTGCAGTCGCCGCCCCGTCGTCGGCTTCCGCGACCGCCCCGTCGTCTTCCGCAAACCCGTCTGACCCGCCGAGCGCGGCCGCCCGCTCGACCGCACGGCCGAATCGCTCGCCGAATCTCTCTTTCAGTCGCTCGGCGGCGGTCTCGGGCGCGACCCACTCGTAGTCGTCGTGTTCGTGATTCAGCGCGACCTCGCGGTCGTCGGTCTCGCACCGGTAGACCAGCGTCACCATCGGGTTCGCCGTCTCGCCGTCGAGCCACCCGCCGTAGGCGGCTTCGACCGGCGGGCCGACCCGCGCGTCGAGGCCGACCTCCTCGCGGAGTTCGCGTCGGAGACCACCGACGAGCGTCTCGCCGAACTCGAAGGTGCCACCCGGCGGTTCTCAGTGGTCGCCGACGCGCGTCACCAGAACGTCGCCGTCCGAACCGAACAGTATCGCTTTCTGAGTGATTTTGCCGCCGAAATGATTCTCGTCCGTCTCCGGAGTCTCGTCGGCCATGCGTGGTCACACTCCCGAACGTGATAAGTAAGTGGACGAAACGAAGCGGGCGGAAAGAGCGTAGCGCGACGCCTCAGAACCCGGCTTCGAGTCGCTCGATGAGGTCCCGATTCCCGACGTAGACCGGCGTGCGCTGGTGTAGCTCCTCGACTTCGGCGTCGAGTAGCGAGGTCTCGCCGTCCGAGGAGGCCCCGCCTGCTGACTCGATAATGTAGCCGATGGGGTTGCCCTCGAACTGGAGTCGGAGTTTCCCCTCCGGACGGGACTCCAACTCGGGGTAGGCGAACACGCCGCCGTAGGTCAGCACTTGGTTCACGTCGCCGATCATCGCCCCGCCGTAGCGGAGTTTGAGTTCGTTCGCTACCTCGCGGGCGTAGTCGGCGAACCGGTCGGTCCAGTTGGGGACGCGCCCGCCGAACCCGTAGACGGTCGGCTCCTCCGGGAGCGTCACGTCCTCGCGGACCGCGCGGCGAGAGCCGTCGTTTTCTACGACGTACTCGGTCACCTCGCCTTCCCGCGCCGTCACCATCGTCGTGATGGGACCGTAGAGGACGTAGGCCGCGCCCACGAGGTTCCGGCCCGGTGCGGGGAGGTCGCCGTCGTAGACGCCCAGAATCGTCCCCATCGTGTTGTTGGGCTTCAGATTCGAAGAGCCGTCGAGCGGGTCCACGGTGACGGCGTACTCGCCGTCGCCAGCCTCGACCACGCCGTCGCGCTCCTCACTGGCGAACTGACCGACCTCCTCGATGGCGGTCAGTCGCTCTTCGAGCAGGTCGTCGGCCCACACGTCGGCGGCCAGTTGCGTCTCGCCCGACGCGTTCTGCTCGTCGGTCTTCCCGCGTCGCCCCGCGAGTCCGCCCCGAATCTCGGGGGCTGAGCGCGCGACGACCTCGAAGGCCTCGGCGATGGCGTCGTCGGAGTCCGCCGTCGGCGATTCGGCGTCGTGCATCGTCACGCGTCGAGTGCTTCGTCGGCGGTGGCCTCCTCGAAGATGACCCGTTCGAGCGCGTCGAGAATCGCCTCGGGGTCGTCGCGCTGCCAGACGTTCCGGCCGACCGCCAGCCCCGAGCCGCCCGCGTCCATCACGGCTTCCACGCTGGAGAGGAACTCGTAGTCGCTGACCTTCGAGCCGCCCGACATCACGACCGGCATATCGCCAGCCGACTGGACCGCCCACTCCATCGACTCCCGCGAACCGGGGTACTTGACCTTCGCCATGTCCGCGCCGATTTCGAGCGCGATGCGGGTCGCGTAGGCGATGACGCTCTCTTTGGTGTCGTTCTTGAGTCCCTGCCCGCGCGGGTACGACCACATGACGACCGGCAGGTCGTACTCGCTGTGGGCCTCCTCTTGCACCTGCCGGAAGTCCTCGTACATCTCCGTCTCGTGGTTCGAACCGGAGTAGACGGTGTAGCCGACCGCGTCGGCACCGATTTCGGCGGCGTACTCGACCGTCCAGTTCTGGGGCGAGTAGGGTTCGCCGGTCCAGAGGTTGCTGGTGCCGTTGAGCTTCGCCAGCAGATTCACCGAGTCGTCGTAGGAGGGGTAGTAGGTCTCGGCGACCCCCTTCTGGACCGCCAGCGACGTGACCGCGTCGTGCGTGCCGATTTCGAAAATCTGCTCGGGGTCGAGCGTCTCCGGAACCGAACTGAAGTCTGCGGAGGGGCCGTGTTCGAGGCCGTGGTCGTAAGCGAGGATGAGCGCCTTGCCGTCGCGCGTTACCGGGGAGTCTTCGAGTGGTATCATCCGTTTCGAACTGCGGTAACATCGCATAAGTGTTTACTGGTCAGCGAAGCCTCTGCTACTCGCTCCCAGTGCAACGTATCGGGCGCGAGAGGCGTCGTGAAAGCGATTCGGTGACGAAACGACTTACTACTCAGATAGTAAAAACTCAGGCGAGGTCGCGGGCGGCGTCGCGCCACTCGGCGACCAGTCGCGGGTCCAGTTCCAGCGAGTCGGCGACGTGTTCGGGGTCGGCGGTCGCGAGGCTCCGGACCGAGGTGATGCCGCCGTTCGCCAGAATCTCCGCGATGCGGTCGTCCACGCCCGGCACGTCGGTCACGGGGTCGGGCCTGCTCCGCTCGCGCCACGCCTCCTCGGCGGCCTCCGCGGCACCGCTCCCGTCGGTCGTGGCTTCGGCGGACTCCCCGCCGGTCTCGGCGTCCGCGCCGGTCGGGGTCCAGTCGCCGCCGGTCGTCGCATCCGGGGTCGCGGTCGTGGACGCGCTCGCGGTCGATTCGCGGTCCGCGTCTTCCCAGTCGCCGCTACTCGCGGCGACCCACGCGCGCTCGCCGTCCTGCAAGCCGCGGACCTTCTCGGAGCGCCGTTCTAACGAGTCGTCGCTCTCGTCCTCGCCGCCGAACGACCACGGGAGGGAGTGTTTTTTGCGGAGTCGGGTGGCGACGCCGGGGTTCACGCCCGCGTCCATCAGCATCTCGTAGGAGACGGTCTTCTCGGGGATGCCGATGGCGTCGAACTCGGCGCGGGCCAACACCTCCGCAGTCGCCGGGCCGACGAAGTGAATGTCGGTCAGTCGTTCGACCGCGTGCGGGTCTACGTCGTCGGGGGCGTCTTCGTTGGTCACGGGGCGTCACCGATTTATTTCCGACTCACACCGTCGGGGCTTGAATGTTTTGACTAGAGTAGCTGACGCTACACAGATACGGCCGCGGACAGGTCAGGCGGGTCGCGAACAGGTCGGACGATTGGACGCAGAGGAGTTCCGACGGTCTCGGTGCGGACAACGAAACCCATACGCTCGTCGGGTCCGAACGTCGCCCCATGAACGAACCCGGAGTTCACTCGTTGCTGGACCAGCGGACCCTCCGCCGCCGGGTCGAGGAGGGACGACTCCCGGACTGGGCGGTCGCCCACTACGAGCATTTCCGCGCGGGCCTCCTCGGCGAGCGCAACGGGACGCCGTTCCCCTGCTACTTCGGCGTCGAGATGGAACGCGAGGGCGACGGACTGTACACGTTCTGCGACTCCACCACCGACCCCGAGTCGCTGTTCGCGCTCGGCGAGGTCCTCTTAGAGTACCTCGATACCTACGAGGAGTACGCCGAGCGCGCGCCGCTGACCGTCTTCGTCCGCCCGACGGACGACGACCCGACCGAAGCCGAGTACCACGAACGGCTCTGGCACCTCCTCCAGTTCCTCCACGTCCACGACTCCGAACCGTGGCCCGACGAGGTGCCGACCGACCCCGACGACCCCTACTGGGAGTTCTGCTTCGGCGGCGAACCGATGTTCCCGACGTGTCGCGCGCCGTTCTACGACGACCGGAAGAGCCGCTACTGCCCGGTTGGACTCGAAATCACGTTCCAACCCCGGACGCTGTTCGAGGGCCTGACCGCCGACGACGAAGTGGGCCAGCGCGCCCGCGAGGTGATTCAGGACCGGATGGAGGAGTACGACGGCGTCTGTCCCCACGCCGACCTCGGCGACTGGGGCGTCGCGGGCGACCGCGAGTGGAAACAGTACCTCTTCTCGGCCGACGACGCCCAATCCCCGGACGAGTGCCCGATTCGAGTCACGCGCGAACATCCGAAGGCGGACCCGGAGCTACTGGTCGGCGCATGAGCCTCGACCTCCCGCCGAACGCCGTCCTCCTGCTAATCGACTTCCAGCGCGGGTTCGACGACCCCGGTTGGGGCGAGCGCAACAACCCCGACGCCGAGGAGCGTGCCCGCGACCTGCTGGCCGCGTGGCGACGCGACGACCGGCCGGTGGTTCACGTTCGGCACTCCTCGACCGAATCCGACTCCCCGCTCCGGCCCGAGAGCGAGGGCTTCACGTTTCTGTCCGGACTCGCCCCCGACGAATCCCGCCCCGGCGAAATCGAGATCGTCAAGCGGGTCAACGGCGCGTTCGTCGGCACCGACTTGGAGTCGTGGCTCCGCGAGCGCGACCTCGAAACGCTCGTCGTCGCGGGCCTGACGACCGACCACTGCGTCTCGACCACGACCCGGATGGCCGAGAACCGCGGGTTCGACCCGGTAGTCGTCGCGGATGCGACCGCCACCTTCGACCGCGAAGCGCCCGACGGCACCTCGATTCCGGCCGCGCAGAACCACCGCGTCGCGCTCGCGCAGTTGCAGGGCGAGTTCGCTCGCGTCGCGGACGCCGAGGACGTGCTGGCCGCCTTCGACTGAACTTCGCTTTCCTTACTCGTCGGCGACGCCGACCTACTCGGCGAACTCCACGCCCCTGAACTCGAAGCGCGCGCCGCCCGCCTCGCTCTCGGTGACATCGACCGTCCAGTCGTAAGCGTCGGCGAGTCGCACGACGTAGGTCAACCCGAGACCCAACCCGCCGCCGGACGAGTGGCCCGCCTCGAAGACGGCCTCGCGCTCGCTCTCGGGGATACCCGGCCCGTCGTCCTCGACGTAGAATCCGCCCGGCAGGTCGCCGAGACGGACGGTGACGCGCTCGCCAGCGTGTTCTATCGCGTTGCGAAACAGGTTCTCGAAAAGGTGCTGGACCGGATTGCGGTCCCCGTAGATGCTTCGGGTCGCGTCCGCGTCGAGGGTCGCCTCGTCGGTGTCGAGTCTGCTCCACGCCTCCGCCGCCACGTCGGCGAGTCGGACCGTCTGCTGGGACTCGCCGACCTCGCTTCCCTTCGCAAGCACCAACAGCACGTCTATCATCTCCTCGATGCGGTCGAGTGCGTCGGCGACCTGCTCGACTGCGGCCCGGTCCTCGGCCTCTATCTGTCCGACGTAGATTTCGGCGACGTTCAGGGGGTTGCGGAGTTCGTGGGCGAGCATGCTGGCGAACCGGTCGAGGCGTTCGTTCGACCGCTCTAGCTCCGCGACCGTCTCGTTGAGGCGCTCCTCGTAGCGTTTCCGCTCGGTGATGTCGGTCATCACGACTTGCACCGCGGGTTCGTCGTCGTGAGTGATGGGGACGCTCGTGGTGATGGCGTGGCGGACCGCCCCGTCGGCGGCCCGGAGTTTCGTCTCGGTCGAGGAGACCGCCTCCCGCGTTTCGAGGACGGTGTGGAGGCGGTCGGCGGCCCCGGCCCTGTCGTCGTCGTGAATGAAGTCCAACAGCGAGGTGCCCACCACGTCGGATTCGTTCCGGAGGAGCGTGGCCGCGGCGTCGTTGGCCAGCGCGATGCGTCCGTCGGCGTCGCAGGTCACGATTGCCACGGGCGCGGCCTCCACGAGCCGCCGGTAGCGCTCGTGTTGCTCCTCGATTTTGCGCTCGTACTCCCGGCGCTCGGTCACGTCGCGGACGACGCCGATGCGCTCGTACTCGTCGTCTTCGAGCGACAGCAGGGCGAAGGTCGCCTCAGCGACGATGGTGTCGCCGTCGGCGGTCCGGAGTTCGGCTTCGAGAGTCGGAGCCTCACGCTCGCCCGCGACCTGTTCGCGCTCGATTGCCCGCGCCCTCGCGGCCACGTCGTCGCTGACGACCGTCGAGACGCTCTCGCCGAGGAGGTCCTCGCGCTCGTAGCCCAGCATCTCGGCGTACGCCTCGTTGACCATCGTGAACCGACCCTCGGGGTCCACGGTGTACACGCCGTCGTTGACCGTCTCGATGATGCGCCGGTAGCGGCTGAGTTCTCGCTCGGTCTCGACGCGCTCGGAGATGTCCACGAAGTACACCGACAGCCCCGTTTCGGAGGGGTAGGCGTTGATTTCGGCCCACACGTCGAGCGGTTCGTAGTAGAGGTCGAAATCGACGGGCGATTGGGCCTCCATCGCCTCGTGGTACTTCTCCCAGATGATGTCGTCGGCGGCCTCCGGGAACTCGTCCCAGATGCGCTCGCCGAGGAGTTCCTCCTCGGAGCGTTGGAGTATCTCCTCGGCCTGCTCGTTGAGGTGGGTGAACCGCCACTCGTCGTCCAGCGCGTAGAAGGCGTCGGTGATGCGTTCGACCACCTCGTCCCAGCGGTCGGTGCCGTCGTCGCACTCGGAGTCTCCGTCCCGGTCGGCACCCCCGTCGCGGTCGGTCGGGTCCGGCGAGGAGGTCAGCCACCAGATGCGTTCGTCCTCGCCGATGCGTTTGGTCTCCAGTTCCCCGCGCGTGGCGAGTTCGGTCAGGTGGCGCTCGGCGCTCCGGTCCGGACAGTCGAGCGCGGCCGCGACTTCCCCCACCGTCAGCGGCGTGCCGGGGTCGGACTCCTCGAACACCCGGCGGGTCTCTGCTAACGTGACGCTCGGCTCTCCCGACGTACCCATACTGGTGTTACGACGCGGGGCCACTAAATGCTCCCGCGACGAATCGGTGGGTTCGACTCGACTTATCCTGACTCGACCGAGGACCCGACTTGTCTCGACTCGATTGGGACCCGACCCGAGACTTCGGTAGGCTTACGACGCGACCGCAAGAATTGCCGGACATGGTACGCACGCTCGACAGCGTAGAGAGTATCGGCGTCGTCGGCGCAGGCACGATGGGCAGTGGCATCGCGCAGGTCGCGGCCCAATCGGGCTACGACGTGGTGATGCGCGACGTAGAGGAGGAGTTCGTCCAGAACGGCTTCGACTCCATCGAGGACAGTCTCGACCGCTTCGTCTCGAAGGACAAACTCTCCGAGGACGAGGCCGACCAGACCCTCGACCGCATCGCGGGCACCACCGACCTCGCGGACCTCGCGGACTGCGACCTCGTCATCGAGGCCGCCGTCGAGGACATGGACATCAAGCAGGACATCTTCGCGGACTTGGACGACGCGATTCCCGAAGACGTAATCTTGGCCACCAACACCTCCACCCTCTCCATCACGACCATCGCCTCGGTGACCGACCGCGAGTCCCAAATCGTCGGTCTCCACTTCATGAACCCCGTGCCGGTCATGACGGGCGTCGAGGTCGTCGTCGGCGAGAAGACCAGCGACGAGGTGGCCGACTTCGCGCACGACCTCGCGGAGGACCTCGGCAAGGAGACGTGGGAGTCCGACGACAAACCCGGCTTCGTCACCAACCGCATCCTGATGCCGTGGATAAACGAGGGCATCCGCGCGTTCGACGAGGGCGTCGCCACCAAGGAGGACATCGACACGGGGATGAAACTCGGCACGAACGTCCCGATGGGACCGCTCGAACTCGCCGACCACATCGGTCTCGACATCTGTCTCGACGCGAGCGAGACGCTTCACGAGGAGTTGGGCGACCGCTACAAACCGGCCTACCTCCTCAAGCGCAAGGTCGATGCGGGCGACCTCGGGAAGAAGACCGGGACCGGATTCTACGAGTACTGACAACAACTAAGGGTTCGACCTTCGAGTCGGTCGCATGGACGATTCTACAGCGTTCGAGTCGAGCGACGACCCGGATACCGACGCCGACTGGGAAGGGCCGTACCGAGCTATTCTCGACGCCTGCCTCCCGGACTGCTTCTCGGTCGGCGACGGCGCGGCGACCGTCCCCCGAGCGAACGCCCTCGCGGGTCTCGGGGACTGGGAACCGGGAGACGAGGAGCCGTCGGACGACGACCCGCCGGACGACCCATCAGATGGCGACCCGCCGGACGCCGAGCGCGCCGCCGACCTCCTCGCGTCGCTCGACGCCGCTGGCGTGGTCGAGCGGGCGGGCGACTCGGTGGCCGTGCTGTTCGACCCCGACGACGAGCGCCCGCTGACGAGCGAGCGGTGGCGGGTCGCCGCCGACCTCCTCGCCGCGGAAATCGAACGCCTCGACGCCGAGGTGCTGTCCGACGAGGCTCCGGGCCACGAAGCGGAGATAGACGCGAAACTCCAGTCGGCCGCCGACGAGATTCGCGAGTTGGGTTCGGGCGAAGACGTGCCCGACCCCGACGACCTCGACGCCGAGGAGTCCGAACGATTCCGCCAACTCAGGCAGAAAATCGTCCACTACAAACAGCTTCAGGAGGCGAACACGGACCCGGTCGGTGCGCTCTCGCCGACTCTCACCGACTGGACCGACCGACTCGGGGAACTGCCCGAGGACTCGACCGACGCACTCGGCGAGTTCGGAACCGCGGTCGAAGTCACCGCGGCGTTGCGGACGGCGGTCGAGGCCGACGACTCGGAGGCGGTTCGGGACCGGTACGAGCGACTGGCCGAACTCCTCGACGGGTAGCTCACGACGGCGAGAACGGTTCGTCTTCCAACTGCGAGCGCAGTTCGCCGATTCGCTCGCGCTCGACGTTGCCCGACTTGAACAGCTGAATCAGCCCCATCACCTCGGCGCGCGAGACCTTCACGCCGCCCTCCTCGACCACGTCCTCCGGTCGCTCCAGCAACTCGCGGCTGGTGCCGACCGCCAGCAGGAACGGGATGGCCCACGCCTCGACGGTGTTGCCCTGCGACTCGGGCAGTGCTTCGAGATATCGCTGGGCGTCGTCCATGTACTCCCGAGCGTGGCGGGTCACGCGCTGGATGACCCCCGCGACCGCGGTGTGGTTCTCCGGGTCGGTGACGTTCGCGGGACTGACGCCGTACTCCCGGAGCCACGCCGCCGGGAGGTAGACGTTGTTCTCCTCGCGGAAGTCGTCGGACACGTCCTTGGCGACGTTGACCAGTTGGAGCAACAGCGCGAAGCCGCGGGCGTTGGCGCGCATGATTTCGGCGCGGCGGTCGTCCACGTCCTGTGCCAGCAGGTTCGTGATGAGTTCGCCGACCGTCCCGGCGGCGTACCAGCAGTACTCCTCTAACTCGTCGATGGTGCGGATTCGAAGCCCGCCGTCGTCGGCGTACCGGTCCACGAACTCCGCCATCCCCGTGACGAGTTCACTGACCGGCGGGTAGATGGCCGACTGGGCGTCCTCGCCCAGCGACCGGAAGGTGGCGACCACGCGGGGCGACTCGGCGACGACGTTCCAGTCGGCCTCGTCGCCCACCTCGTCGGCGTCCACGCCCTCGGCGTTCTCGGGGAGCCACGGCTCGACCGCGCTTCGGAACTCCTCGATGTCGGTCTCGTCGTCGGGGTCGAGCGCGTCGTCGTAGCGTCCGAGGAGGCGCGACTGCTCGTCCGGCGGGATGTGACCGGCGTCCTCGACCGTATCGGCGACGCGACAGAGCAGATAGCCGACGCAGATGTAGGAGGCCATCGGCTCCTCCAGCACGTCGATAGTGATGGCGAACGTTCGGGAGACGCCCTGCACGGCGTCGAAACACCAGTCGAGGTCGCCGTCGGGGCGTTCGGTAGGCGGCTCCGTGTCCATTGACTTTTGGGTCCTAAGGACGCGAGATTGAAAAACTTGAGCAAATGCAGTAGCATTTACCGCCGCTCGGACGTGCGGGAGAGTCGTAGTCGAGCGACGACCGGCCCAACGCTTATTCTCGCGGGGAGCTTCGATTCGAACATGATTCCGACGCCGAGAGACGCCGCGAAGGTGCTGGTCGGCAAACCGCTCCGAGTTCAGAAGGACACGCTCAACGTCGCGTCGTTCGTCGCGCAGGCCGCACTCGCGCTCCGGAGGGGCAAGCCCAAGCGGGCCTTCCTGCTCCTCGGTGCGGCCAGCGTCGCGCCGAAGCACCCCGCCGCGTCGTGGCTGTTGCAGGGGGCTGTCACCGCCAACGACGTTCGCAAGAAGTTGTTCTGAGTTCCAAGAGGAGCAACGCGATGGTCGGACTGGAGCGCGGCACGGTTGAACTCAGCCCCTACTGCCCCGAGTGGAAGCGTCGCTACGAGGCGGAAGTCGAGCGCCTCCGCTCCGTCGCCAGCGACCGACTGCTCGACTTCGAGCACGTCGGGAGTACGGCCGTCGAGGGGTTAGCGGCCAAACCTGTCATCGACCTGCTGGCCGTCGTGGGGAGTTTGGATGAGGCGGCCGACCTCGTGACGACTCTCGAAGCCCACGGCTACGAGTACCGGCCCGAGGACGGGGTGGCCGACCGACTGTTCTTTGCCAAGGGACCGCGGACGAACCGCACCCACTACCTCTCGCTTTGCGAGCGCGACAGCGAGTGCTACCGCGAGGCGATCGCCTTCCGGGACCACCTCCGGGCGAATGCTGAGGTAGCCGCGGAATACGAGGCCCGCAAGCGCGAACTGGCCGACGCCCATCCCGACGACCGGGACGCCTACACCGCCGCGAAGACCGAGTTCGTCGAGCGCGTCCTCGCCGACGCGCTCGACCGCGAGTGATTTCCCGCTAGCCGAACTCTCCCTACGAACTCGGCCACGCGGGGTCGCGGGTCGTCTCGGCCGCCGACCCGCGCGCTGGGACCACCGAGCCAACGAACGGAGAACCGGCAACTGAGACCTGCCCGGTGTGCGGCGAGGCGGATTGCGGGAAACTATTCCACCTCCACCTCGCGCCGCCGTGGCGGTAGCGAGCGTCACGGCCGGGCCGCGCTTCGAAGGGAAAGCTAAAGGATAGCGTAGTCGCAACATTTGCGCATGGACTTCAGTCTCTCCGCCGAGCAGTCTCAGATACGCGACATGGTCGCGGAGTTCACGGACGAGGAGATAAAGCCTCGCGCCGACGAGATAGACGAGACCGACGAGTTCCCGCAGGACCTCGTGGACGAGATGGCCGAGTTGGGTCTGATGGGGATGCCCTTCCCCGAGGAGTACGGCGGGGCCGGACTCGACTACCACTCCTACGCCATCGGCCTCGAAGAGATTTCGCGGGGGTCGGGTGGTCTCGGCACCGTCGTCGCGGCCCACACCAGCCTCGCGGGCAACATGCTCTACGAGTTCGGCGACGAGGAGCAGAAACAGGAGTATCTCACCCCGCTCAATCGCGGCGAGGACATCGGCGCGTTCGCGCTCTCGGAGGCTGGCGCGGGGTCGGACGTGCCCGCGATGGACACCACCGCGGAGTACGACGCCGACGCTGGCGAGTATGTCGTCAACGGCGGCAAGCTCTGGATTTCCAACGGCTCGGTCGCGGACACCGTGACGCTGTTCGCCAAGACCGACCCCGAAGCGGGCAACAAGGGTATCTCGTCGTTCGTCGTCCGGCCCGACGAGGACGACGGCTTCCACGTCGAGGGCACCGAGGACAAACTCGGCGACAAGGGCTGTCCGACCGCCGAACTCCGCTTCGACGACATGCGAATCCCGGAGGACCGCCTACTGGCCGAGGAGGGCCGCGGCTTCGTCCACGCGCTCAAGACGCTCAACGGCGGCCGTATCACCATCGCGGCGCGCTCGCTCGGCATCGCTCGTGCGGCGCTCGAAGACGCCCTCGAATACTCCCAAGACCGCGAGCAGTTCGACCAGCCCATCTCGGAGTTCCAGACCATCCAGCACAAACTGGCCGACATGGACACCAAAGTTCAGGCCGCCAAGATGCTGATGCACCGCGCGGCCGACCGGAAGATGCGCGGCGAGGACTATATCAAGCAGGCCGCGCAGGCCAAACTCTACGCCTCGGAAATCTCCCGCGAGGTCGCAAACGAGGGCATCCAGATTCACGGCGGCTACGGCTACACGAAGGACTTCCCGGCCGAACGCTACTACCGCGACTCGAAGCTGAACGAAATCTACGAAGGCACTAGCGAGGTCCTGCGGAACACGATTGCGAACGAATTGCTGGACTGATTCGGTGCGCTGGTAAGCTATCCAGCGTCTCTCAGCCGTCGAGTTCGGCGACGAAGCGGTCTATCTCCTCGATGTCCACCAGCATGCAGTCGATGGAGTCCATCATGGCGTCCCAGTCGGTGCCCCCGGTGTCCCACTTGTCGGCCACGACGACGGCTTTCGGCGCGTCGAACTGCCTGAAATCACCCATCTCGGCGTAGGCTCGGCGCATGTGGTTGATGTAGGTACTCCGGTTCGAGGAGCGCGAGGTCTCTTTGACCTCGACGTAGCCCTTCCGGAGGTCGTGGTCGTCCAGTAGCACGCAGTCCACTTTCCACCGATTGCCGGATTTCCCGACCTCGTACTGCTTTTCGCAGGCGTAGCCCGTCGCGTCGGCCAGCGTCTCCCGGACGTGGCGCTCGAAGTCGTCGTAGCCGTCGTCCGCCGTCATGACGCGGGCTACTCGGGGCCGGGTGGTTAAGGCTGTGCATCGCGCGAGGCGTCTCGCCGACTACTCCCCCAACTTCTCGGAGAGCCACTCGAAGTGCGATTCGACTCGCTCCTCGCCCGTCTCGGTCAGCGCGTAGGCCTCGTGGATGCCCTCGGTGCGCTTCTCCACGAAGCCCTTCTCCCGGAGCGACCGCAGGGCGGCGTAGAACGATTTCGAGTCGATGTGGGTGTCGTAGTGACCTTCGAGTCTGGTCTTGAGACTCTGGCCGCGCAACTCCTCGGCCTCGTACAGCAGGGCACAGAGGTCCCGGCGGCGGCCACTCTGGAGCCATTTAGTCATGGGCGAGCAATTCGGCCGCGGGACTACGAGCGTTGCGCTTACGGGGCGAAAAATGCGGCCGGTCGGAACGGCGGGACTCCTCAGGTGTTCTCCATCATGTTGCGCGCCTCGTCCTCCGAGACGGACATGTCGTGCTGGGAGCGCGCGTGGATTTGGATGAAATCGACCATCTCGTCCTCGTGTTCGTCGGTTATCTCGAAGTCGCAGTCCATCCCCTGTTCTCGGCAGGCCATGTGTTTTGCCATCTTTCGTCAACCCCCGGCGCAGAGGTGCCACGCGATTTCGCATAAATCTACCGCGCCCGTGGACCGTGGGGACGCTCGTCGGCCCGAGACCTCAGCCGAGCGGCCGGAACCAGACCGCCCCGAGGAGTAACGCCAGAAAGACGTAGGACCCGCGGACCAGTAGCATCGTCGCTAGCTCCGGGTCGGCCCGACTCGCCACGCCAGCGACTGCGGCGAACCCGGCGGCCGCGGCCACGCTACTCGGCGGGAAGACGGCGAGCGCGGCGAGCGCGACGACGAGGAGCAACGCGGTCGTCATCAGCGCGTAGGCCGCGGTGCGGGCGCGCTCGGGGCCGAGCGTCACGGCGACGGTTCGCTTCTCGATGGAGCGGTCGTAGTCGAAGTCTTGGGCGTCGTCGATGACCTTCACGCCCGAGAGGAGAACCAGAAACACCGCGGCGAACGCGACGGCGATGGGGGCAAGCGTCCCGGCCTGCGCGGCGTAGCCGCCGAGAATCGCCAGCGCGATGCCCAGCGGATAGCCCGTCGTCGCGGTCACGGGGTTGGTGTCGAGTTGCGGCGCGTGGTGGTACGCGACCAGCCACGTCGGGAGCGTCAGCGCGACGGTGAGCGCGCCAGCGAGCGGCCAGAGCGCGAGCAGGCACCCGAAGAACAGCGCGCTGGACCCGACGAGCGCGCGCTTGCAGCCGCGCTCGGAGAGGGGATGGTCGTCGTCCTCGTCGCGGACGTAGAAGTCCACGTAGCCGTCCTTGACGTGGGCGGTGTACACCGCCGCGAAGATGGCCGTCGCGTGGACCAGTCCCGCCGCGAGGTCGAAGCGCCCGGCCAGCACGCCGCCGAACAGCGACGAGGCGACCGGCGGCGTCATGAACACCGGGTGGACCTGCGAGGCGAGCGCGCGGACCGCGGGGACGACGCCGGATTCCCGGCCAGCGTTGGGCATACTCTACACGAACGGAGGCGAGACGCATAAAATCTCAGGCGAACTGAATCTCGCTGGCCGCACCGGCGAGTCACTGAGTCGGAGGTCGTGGGCCGTCGTCCCGACTCGGGGACCGCACCGCCTTCGGGGAACGCCGACCTGCAAGGACGCCAAGATTTTTCGCCTCGGCGTGAGCCAGTTGCGGACGATGCCCTCCACGGACACCCCCGAGTCGCCCGACGGCAAGTCGTTCGGCACTCGATTCACAGACGGGTGGCAGCGCGCGATGGACCACCTCCCGCTCGCGGTCGCGCCCTTCGCGTCGAGTCTCCTCGCGGCCGACAATATCCGGCGCGTTCGCGCCGCCGAGGGCGTGAACCTCGGGATGACGTTTTCGTTCCCGTCCGCGCTCCCGGACCTCTGGACGTTCGTGAACGTGCCGAATTCGGGGTCCGGAATCTACGTCTCGCCGACCGTCGCGCTCCTTCCGATCCAGATTCTGGTCGAGGCGGTTCTGGTCGCCGGACTCCTCGGAAGCGTCGCCGCACTCATCCAGAACGGCCGCTACGACTTCGCCGACGAGACCCGCGAACACTTCGTGCCGATGCTGAAGTACGTCGCGCTCGTCAACCTCGTCACGCTCTCGACCGTTGCCTTCGCGGTGGTCTCTCCCTTGCTCCTCGTCGTTCTGATACCCGCCCTCCTCGTGTTGAAATACCTCTTCTACGCGACGGCGTACCTCGTCGCCGTGGCCGACGAGTCGCTGGGCGACGCGCTCGGTCGAAGCTTCCGGTGGGCGAGTGCTGGCGGCCCCTACCTCTCCTATGGGGTGGGATACCTGCTGTTCGCCGCCCTCGTCTCCATCGTGACCTCCGCCTTCGTCGTGAACCTCGGCGTCGTCGGTATCGTCGTCGGCGCGGTGGCGACGGCCCCGGTCGCGCTCGCGCTGACGTTCGCCACGACCGAGTTCGTCGCGGACATGGACGCACGCGAGAGCGGTGAGCCAGCCGGATTCGACGGTGGTGATGGGAATGGTGGCAGTGGTCGAGACGGTCACGACCGCTTCGACTCCGCGGACGAGTTCGACTCGTCCGCCGACCAGTTCGACCCGTCTACCGACCGACTCGACGCGACGGACGACCGGTTCGACGCGACCGAGGAGAACTCGCGGGAGAACTTCTGGGACCGCCGGAAGGAAGAGGAAGACGAGGGAGGACGCTGAATGCTGGCGGTTCGCGCGCTCCACGTCCTCGCGATGGCGCTCGTCCTCGGCGGCGCGACCCTGACGTGGTGGCTGTTCCGGCGTATCGACCCCGCCGTGGCCGCCGACTCCGGCCGAGACACCGACTCCGGAAGCGACGCGGACTCCGACAGTGCCCCCGACTCCACCGCACCGCCAGCGACCGAAACCGCCGTCTCGGTCGCGGCCGCATACGAGCGGGGCTTCTGGGCCGCGCTCGGCGTCCTCGTGATGACCGGGGTCGGCAACCTCGGGACTCTCGCGCCGTACGTCCCCGCGGCCGGGACCCGGTGGGGCACCGTCTTCGCCGCGAAACTCGCGCTCGTGGTGGCGGTGCTGGCGCTCTCGGTCGTCCGGACGCTCCTCGTCGTGGGGGGGGGGGGGGGGGGGGGCGGGGGGGGCGCCACCGCCCCGGAGGCCCCGCGCGCCCGCCCCCGGCCAGG